>JAQUGU010000007.1:0-7699 GCA_028683995.1 Syntrophomonadaceae bacterium
GGAAAATGGCGACCGATATCCCCCAGCCCGGCTGCTCCTAAAAGGGCATCGCTAATAGCATGAAGTAACACATCAGCGTCGGAATGGCCTTCCAACCCCAGGGGATAGTCTATGTTTACTCCACCCAGAACCAGACGCCGACCCTGCTGTAAACGATGTACATCGTAGCCACTACCAATACGCAAAACCTCGCCCCCCTTAACGTTTACAGATTTAATAGCGATTGGGCAATAATCAGATCTTCCGGTGTGGTAATTTTTAGGTTGTTGTAATTACCCGGAACCACCTTGACCCGGCCAATATATTTTTCGAATAAAGCCGCATCATCAGTACTCTTAAAGCCTTCTTCCAGAGCCATTTTATAAGCTTGATAAATCTCCTGGAAGCGAAAAACCTGGGGGGTCTGAATAAATACGGTACTGGACCGATCCAGGGTGTTACCCACAAAGCCATCCCGGTCAACCATTTTCAGGGTATCCCGAATGTAAACACCAGGAATAGCTGCCCCCCATTCCTCTGCCTGCCTAATTAAGTCACTTAGCAGGGCTGACGTTAAAAGCGGCCGCGCACCATCGTGCACAGCCACATAATCGGTAGTATCCCGATTTAGTTGCATCAACCCCGCCCATACTGAGTCCTGACGCTGTTCCCCGCCGGGAATAACTTTTTTAACTTTGCGGTAGCCAAATTTTTTTACTATTTCCTTTTCACAGTATTCGGTGTCCCGGGGATTGGCCACAATCACTATTTCATCTACCGCCTCATACTTTTCAAACACATCCAGTGAGTAACTTAAAATGGGCCGGGAGTTTAAAAGCATATACTGCTTATTAATTCTGCTTTTCATCCTGCTCCCGGTTCCGGCAGCCGCTATAACAACCCGGAGGTTGTTAACCATATATTTTCACCTCTTGTATTTCCTGAAAGTGCTGATTAACGTTGCTGGGGACTTCTTCCCGTATTTTACGGGTAAAAATCATCCGCCCGGCTGCAGTTTGGAAGACACTGGTAACCATAACTTCCAGCTCATTGCCAATTTCATGGTGAGCATCTTCAACTACTACCATGGTTCCATCTTCCAGGTAGCCCACTCCTTGCCCGACTTCCTTACCTTCTTTAATAATGGCTATGTGCATGGTCTCGCCCGGGTAGACAATTACTTTTACCGCATTGGTTAGTTCATTTATGTTAAGAACCTTAATACCCTGCAGCTCGGCCACTTTGTTAAGATTATAATCATTGGTAATGATGCAGGCGTTAATCTGCTTACAAAGACGTAACAATTTGTTGTCCACGTCTTTCTCTTCAGGTATATTTGCTTCAATTATATCAATTTTTATGCTGCTATGTTTCTGCATTTTGGACAAAAGCTCCAGTCCTCGCCTGCCTTTGTTACGCCTGATATTATCCGAAGAATCTGCTATATGCTGCAGTTCTTCAATTACAAAAGTGGGTACCACCAGTTGACCTTCCAGAAATTTACTTAAACAGACATCATAGATACGACCATCAATTATGGCACTGGTGTCCAGTACTTTCGGGGCTATCACATGCTTATCTGCTTGTTTCCCACTAATGGTGGAGGGGGGTAGGAATTTAAGCAGATCCGGAGCACGACGAGTACCTATCTTCAACCCCAAAAAACCACTGCAGAAAAACACCCCCAGGGTTAACAAGTCCCCGATTCCATCCAAGCGGGAAAGAGGAAAGGTACTTAAAACTCCGACCAGAACACCCAGGAACAAGCCAGAAGCCCCCCCCAGTAGTACATCTGTCGGTACCGCATCTAAAATTCGGTTTAAATAGGCAATACTTCTGTGACCTAGCTTAACCAGCAGAACGCTGGTCAGATAAAAAAACACTGCCGCTACTAATCCCAGGGTCAGGTTCCACAGCGATCCCAGGCTTAGAAAAGACCGTACCGTATATGCTGCCCAAATACCGAAGATGAGTGCCAAAAAAAATAGCCTTTTGGAAAATTTAAACTTTGTATGCATTTTTATGCACCTCCATATTTACTATTTTTCTTTAGAAGCTGCATAATTATACCAGAAGAGTGAAAAAATCTAGTGATTTATACATCTATTAATACTAAAGCCATAATTCCCGAGAAAGGTGTGGATGGGTAAACTTAAATTCGGGCCTTATAAACAAACCTTGAAGGTGGGCATGCAATTGACAAGGCTTAGTAGCAACGGCTATAATTTATAAAAATCTCACGCTAGGGGGGCAAGCCTTTTGAAGGACTTGATTTGTGATGAGTTTCAAAATGTTGTAGGTGATCTCCTGATAAGACACCGCAGCATCCTTGATATCCTTTCCAAGCTCTCCGAATCCAATTGCCGGGTAAACCGGGCGGTAGTCAAGTCAGTAACCGACTGTGGCTGCCTGTCGATACAGGCCAATAAGCTCCAGCTACCAGACCAAATTGATTCCTTTGAAGAGTTAAAGCAATATATGGACAGTCATCTAAAAGGACATTTATGCCCGAATTGTGAAGAAGTAGTGTACAATGAGCTGGGAAAACTCCTGTTTTATACTGCGGCACTTTGTAACACCCTGGATATCAGTCTCTATGATGTCTTTATCAAAGAGTATAAAAAAGCCAATACCCTGGGTATATTTAATATGACCTGATTATGAAGAATTAAGGGGTGACAGGGGACGGTTCCTGTGTCACCCCTTATACCATATATTCCAGCAATTGCTGCTCCTGCATACGTTTGAGGCCATTTTTAATGGATCGGGCTCTCACTTCTCCTATGCCTTCAACCTCGTCCAGTTCTTCAATGCTGGCTCGCAAAACATGAGTTAAGAGGCCAAAACGTTCTACCAGATTATCGATAATGGGTGTGGGAATACGGGGTAGTTTTTGCAGCATCCGGTATCCCCGCGGTGAAACCATCTGATCCAGGTGACTGCTGGCAGTCCCCAGGGAGAGTAAACGGGCAATAAATACAGAATCAGAAATATCCTCTTCAAATGAACGCATCATGGCGGCTAGCAATTCATGGGATGTTTTTTCCATGGCGTTGGAATAATCCTGAATAATTAACAGGGCCTCATCTTCTACATTGGCAATCATCTCATCCAATTGCATTTTTACCAATCGGCCTTCACTGCCCAGTTCAGCAATATAACGTTCAATTTCACTGGCAACCTTTAAGACTTTGATACTGCGTTTAAGTACCTGACATACTTCGGATACGGTTACCATGTCTTCAAATTCCAGCCCACCCAGGTGCTGCAGTTCCCTTATCATAACATTACGATATTTCTCCAGGGTTTGCAGAGCCTGATTAGCCTTAACCAGAATGGAGGGCAGATCACGCAGGCGAAACACTATGTTGCCCTGATAAAGGGTGATAACCTTGCGTCGTTGGGATATAGCTACCACCAGCTCACCAGTCTGTCGGGCTACCCGCTCGGCTGTACGGTGACGTATTCCGGTTTCATTGGAGCGCATATGGGGATCCGGGTCTAATTGCGCATTGGCGATTAATATCTTGCCCACATCCTGACTGGTAATGATAGCACCATCCATTTTTGCCAGTTCATAGAGCCGGGCCGGGGTAAATTCACAGCTAATATGAAATCCGCCGCTAACTATAGACATTAGTTCCGGAGAATCTCCCACAACAATTAAGCCACCGGTATTGGCAAGCAGTATATTTTCTATACCCACCCGGAATAAAGTACCCGGGGCCAGCATTTGCAGGGATTTTCTGAACTGCTCCTGATAGGCATCTTCCACCTCTTCATCCCTCCATGATTAAATCAATAAATTCTTCTATAGTATTCACCTCAAGTACTTCCAAACCGGTGCTATATGCCCGATTCCTGTAAGTACTCCCCGGTATTACCACCCTTTTATAACCCATTTTTTCAACTTCTTTGAGCCTGAGATCTAAAAACGGTACCGATCGGATTTGCCCGGTCAAACTTAATTCCCCTATAAAAACCATATCCGAAGGAAGGGGTTTTTCCCGGTGACTGGATATAATGGCCGCCGCAATGCCCAAATCTACTGATGGGTCCTTTAAAAATACCCCTCCGGTTACCTTAAGATAAACATCACTGCCACTGAGATTGTAGCCGGTCTTTTTTTCCAATACGGCTATTATTAGAGCCAGACGGTTCTGGTCAATTCCCGAAGCCATACGCCGGGGGTAACCCGGACCAGATATGGCAACCAGGGCTTGAACCTCAATCAGAAGCGGTCGGCTGCCTTCAAAACTGGCTGTGATAGCAGTACCATTACTACCAGGCAGTGACGAACTCAAAAATACATAGGATGGGTCTAAAACCTCTACCAGACCCTGCCCGCTCATCTCCATCAAGCCTATTTCGTCAGTGGAGCCAAAACGGTTCTTCACCCCGCGCAACAGGCGGAAGGAATAGTTCTTCTCCCCTTCGAAGTAGACCACCACATCTACCATATGTTCCAATACCCGGGGACCTGCCAAAGCACCATCTTTGGTTACATGTCCCACCAGGAAAAATGCTTTATCATTACTTTTGGCTATATTGGTTATCCGAGCGGTACACTCCCGGAGCTGGGAAACACTGCCTGGAATAGAGGATATATCGGGAGAATAAACGGTTTGAATGGAATCAACTATAACTAATTCAGGATTAATCTCCTTGATATACGAATCCAGCAAATCTATATCCTGCTCGTTAAGCAGATAAATATTATCATTATGTATATTGAGCCGCAGGGAACGTAGCCGTACCTGTTTCAAAGACTCTTCGCCGGAAAGGTAAATTACGGTTTTTCCCTCCCGGGCGATAAAGTCAGCTACCTGTAGTAAAAGGGTGGACTTGCCTATTCCCGGGTCTCCCCCTAATAGAACTACCGAGCCGGGTACTATGCCCCCACCCAGTACCCGGTCCAACTCGCTAATACCAGTGCTTAACCTGAGTATATCCTGATCAGAAATACTACTGAGAGAAATAGCTTCTATTCTCCGGCTGCGCGAAACAACTTTTTTTTCATAAGACTCTTCCACCATCGTATTCCAGGATAAACAACCAGGACATTTTCCCAGCCATTTACTACTTACCTGGCCACAACTACTACAAACAAACCTGCTTATATTTTTCCCCATATAATTCTCCTTTAGAGATATTATAAATGTAAACTTGCTATAATTTCCAGTAAATTAAAATCATTTCCTAAATATAGCCATTAATATTTTAAAAAGAGGCCGGTTATGGCCTCTTTTTTGAGATGTTTTTAGGCTTTTCTCACTAAAATTTTACCATCTACAGCGTCAATAAGGATTTTATCACCTGGTTCTACCGTCCTTTTCAGTATCTCCTCCGATACCCGATCTTCGACCAATTTTTGTATAGCCCGCTTCAAAGGACGAGCACCGTATGCCGGTTCATATCCTTCTTTCATAATAAGTTCCCGGGCAGCAACGCTTATTTCCATGGTATAGCCGTTCTCCTCCACTCTTTTGGTTAAGTCCAGTAAAAGTATATCAATTATCTGCTTCAATTCTGCTTCGTTGAGACTGGCAAATACAATCATTTCATCAATACGGTTCATTAATTCGGGCCGGAAGGTATGCTTGAGCTGTTCCATCACCCGTTCTTTCATGCGGCTGTAGTTTTCCGCCTCATCTACTGCACTGGTGAAACCGACCTTTTTGGTGGCATTCAGGTTCTGAGCTCCAACATTAGAGGTCATGATTACTACACTATTGCGAAAATCTACCGTGCGTCCCTGCCCATCAGTTAAGCGACCGTCTTCCAGTATCTGCAAGAGGATGTTAAATACATCCGGATGGGCTTTTTCTATCTCGTCCAAAAGAATTACTGAATAAGGTTTTCTTCTGACCTTTTCGGTTAGCTGTCCTCCCTCATCGTAACCTACATAACCCGGAGGAGAACCTATCATACGGGATACCGCATGTTTCTCCATATATTCAGACATATCCAACCGCAGTATGGCATCCTCACTACCAAACATGGCTTCCGCCAGGGCCCGGGCCAATTCAGTCTTCCCTACCCCGGTGGGGCCTAGAAATACAAAGGAGCCTATAGGCCTTTGCGGGTTTTTTAGCCCGGCACGAGCACGCCTTACTGCACGGGACACAGCCTTCACTGCTTCTTCCTGACCAACTACCCTCTGGTGCAAAATATCTTCCAGGTGTACCAGGCGTTCGCTTTCCTCGATAGCCAGTTTGCTTATCGGTATACCGGTCCAACTTGCTACTATTTCAGCAATTTCTTCTTCACCTACCGAGCCTCCTTGCAGGTTGCGCTTACTGACCCATTCCTTGCGCTCGTTTTCTATGGTATCGCGTAATTTTTGCTCCTGATCCCTTAACTGGGCAGCCTTTTCGTATTCCTGGGCGTTTATGGCTTCTTCTTTTTCTTTGATCAGTTCCTCCATATGACTTTCTTTTTCTTTAAGTTCCTCGGGTAATACGTAGTTGGCCAGCCGCACCCGGGAGCCGGCTTCATCGATTAAATCAATAGCCTTATCCGGCAAAAAGCGATCGCTTATATAGCGAACCGATAGCTTAACTGCTGCCGTAATGGCTTCATCCTTGATTTTTACTCCATGATGGGCTTCGTACCGGTCACGCAGCCCTTTAAGTATTTCTATACTTTCTTCCTCACCGGGTTCATCCACCACTATGGGCTGAAAACGCCTTTCCAGGGCTGCATCTTTTTCGATATGCTTGCGGTATTCATTTAAGGTGGTGGCCCCTACACACTGAAACTCACCCCGGGCCAGGGAAGGCTTAAGAATATTGGCTGCATCGATGGCCCCCTCAGCCGCACCTGCTCCCACTATGGTATGCAGTTCATCGATAAAAATAATCACATCACCAGCCAATTTAATCTCATTTACTATCTTGGTTAAACGATCCTCAAATTCTCCCCGGTACTTGGTTCCCGCTACCATAGTTGATAAATCCAGAGCCACTACCCGTTTATTATTTAATATTTCCGGGACCTGGTTGTCATTTATCCTCTGAGCCAATCCCTCTACGATGGCAGTTTTACCCACACCGGGATCACCGATTAAAACCGGGTTGTTTTTAGTCCGGCGGGATAATATCTGTACCACCCGCTCTATTTCTTTTTCCCGGCCAATCACCGGATCCAGTCTTTCTTCAGCTGCATCCTGGGTTAAATCCCGGCTGAAAGCATCCAGGGTCGGAGTTTTGCTGCGGCTTTTCTTCTTAATCTGAGTTGCCGCCATGGGGCCTGGTTGTTCCTGGTACGGATTAACATTAAAACCGGCAGATGCTTCCCCACCTAACAACAACATAACCTGCTCTCGCACCTGATCCAGTCTAACTCCCATAGATATCAACACCTGACCGGCAACTCCTTCTTCTTCCCTGATTAAGGCTAAAAGCAGGTGCTCAGTGCCTACATAATTAACTCCCTGCAAGCGGGCTTCGTCAAAAGCCAGGTTAAATACTTTCTTGGCTCTCGGGGTAATAGGCAAATCACCCGCAGCCCTTTCAGCATTAATACCGTCTGTTCCTATCAGGCGGGTAATTTCTTCCCGCACTTTTTGTAGATCAACACCCATGTTTAACAGAGCGCGGGCTCCTACTCCCTCACCTTCCTTAAGTAACCCCAGCAATATATGTTCAGTGCCAATAGCCGGGTGATTTAGTTGCCTGGCTTCTTCCTGGGCATGAATAACGGCATTCCTGGCCCTCTG
>JAQUGU010000007.1:7799-12203 GCA_028683995.1 Syntrophomonadaceae bacterium
GCTAATCTCTCCTGGATAACCTCGGCTCGCTTTACGTCCCGGTGAAAAGCATCCATTTCTTTACCCGCTTTTTTTTGTAAGTGGGCGGGCCTGATGGCTACCACCAGTTCATTAAGGACATAAGGCTTTATTTTGGCTAGCATACCCATATCCGCTCCCAAACGGACATCTGAAAGAAGTGCCATAGCCTCATTGGAATTAAGCACCCGGGCACTGCTAAGAATCCCAAAAGCCCGTCCCACCCGATCCTCCAGTTGGTATTTCATCTCTTCGGCCAGTCTTTCCCTTATCAGGCGCTCCTGCTCCACCACCCGGATAGTTATACTATTCAGGTTATTTATAATATCCTCTTCACTCTGACCCAGGGTTATCTGGTTGGATAACTGAAAAAAGTTTCCCACCACTTCAGTCCCTTCTCCATATATACCGCGAACGGTCATACCCAGCTGGGCTATATTGTGAAAAATGTGATTAGTCTGACCACTAAAGACTATGGCCGGAAGGTGCAGCATTACTGAAGCACGCATCCCGGTACCAACATTGGTAGGACAGGAAGTTAAGTATCCTCTTCTTTCGTCAAATGCAAAGTTCAAGTTTTCTTCCAGCTCATCATCTATTTTTTGAGCCCGCCGATAGCATTCTTCCAGTTGCAGACCCGGTAAAAAGCATTGAATACGCAAGTGGTCTTCCTCGTTTATCATTATTACCAGGGAACCATCCGGATTAGCCAATACACCACGAAAACTATCAGCTGATTCTGCATGATTGGGACTAATCAGGTGTTTCTCCACCAGCATTTGTCTTTCCAGGGCAGTTAGCTGGTTAAAGGTAAGAAGTTCCATTTCTAAAAGGTCTTTATTATCCCTTTTCTTCCAGGCCTTTTCTATCTCCTGCAGGCACTTCTTCCCATCTTCCTGATCCAGCAGGTGAGAAAAAGGCATCAAGTCCAGGTTTCTGGCCAAACGTATGCGACTGCTAACCACTATGTCGGATTCAGGCCCTTCATCGGCAGCCATCCAGCGGACAAAATTACGGTTTAACAGATTGTCAGCTTTCATATACCCTTCCCCCTAATCCAGTTTTTTCTCGGTGTCTTTAATTTCATCTCTAATTTCCGCCGCCTTTTCATAGTCCTCAGCGGCTATGGCCTTCTGTAATTGATATTTTAGCCCCTCAATTTTTTTCTTAACCATAACTTTTTCGCCACCCCGGGCCGGCACTTTACCAACGTGACGGCTATCACCGTGTACCCTGCGCAAAGTCGGCTCCAGTTCTTTTTCAAAAACGGTATAACATTCTGAACAACCTAAACGACCAGTAGTACTTATATCACTCAATTTCATCCCACAGTTGGGGCAACTGCCAGTCCGAGATAAAGATTTCATATCCTGCAGATTATAGTTGCTGACAAAAAAACTACCAAGTAAATTGGGAAGAGATAACTGCTTGGCGACATCAAATATGATGCCTCCTTTTTGCGCATAACACTGCTGGCATAAATGGGTTTCAACTGTTTTCCCATTATAGACCTGGGTAAAATGAACAGTTGCTGGTCTTTGTTTGCACTCTTCACAGTACAAATCTATTCCCCCTTATCCTCAATCTAAATTCACATAATCAACCAAAACGTTTCTAAGCTGTTTAAACAGGCGCCTTCTATCTTCTGGCGGCATATCCTGGAAAGCATAACTGATAAGATGCTTAAGCAAATCACTCTCATCGGCACTAAGTGCATCCTCCTGCAGGAGTTCATCGATAAAGGCCAGCAATTCTTTATGACCGGCGCTAACACCGTTCTCCAAATAATACCTGCTAATACGGACATAGCCTTTACCTCCCCGGCGGCTTTCCGTAAAATAACCTTCCGCTTCAGTAAACCTGGTACCGATAACATAAGTTACCTGAGAAGGAACACAGCAAAAGGTCTCGGCTAGTTCCGACCTCTGAATCTCTATCCGTTTATCTTCACTACGCTCAATTAAAACCTTGAGGTACTGTTCGATTCTATCGGCAAGGCTTCGTTTCATTCCTCTTCCCCTCTTTGACCTTTATTGACTATCTAATGTTATTTTACTATAAAAAATAAAAAGAAAACAGCCTGATTAAGATTTTTTGACTAAATCTCACTAACTCCTTATATATTTTAGCCAGCTATATCTGTTTCTATGAAATAAAGGGACAGACCCCCACCGAAAAATTTTCGACCCGGGGTCTGTCCGCCTGCACCTTATTCCCAGCTCAGCTCGATTTGACTACCTTCCTTTATAGGAGTAGTAAACCCAGCCGGTTCTCCATCTACCCTGATAAGCAGTTTCGCATTTGCTACTGGTTTGATTTCCACCACCTTGAATATATCGCTTAAAATGGCTTTCCCCTTATCCCGGTTCAGGATAATCCGGGCTCCATCATGAATTTCATCATAAATACCGGCTGTCTGCCCATCAATTTCAATGCCTGCTCCCTTTCCCAGGAGGCGTACTTCTTCACCATTTACTTTAACACTAATGGCGAGAAAATCATGCTCACCCAGCAGGTCATTAACGCCGGGCCTCAGTGGTTTACGATTATAGCTTATGCTGGCACCCGGTTCAACCAATTGTTCTACCTCTGCTATTACTCCGTTTACATACACCTCCAGCGGTAACCAGGAAACAGTTATCTCTCGTTCATCCAGATAATACTTATATCGCTTTTGTTGCAGCCAATATTCGTCCACTCCACTTAAACGCAAAACATTGAAAACACTATTTACGCTTTTAAACTCAATCCGGGCACGGTCTGGTACTTCTTCATCAGGGTCGAAGGATTCTCCATTAACGGTTATTACCGGCTCTAAATCAAATTCTTTACCGTTGACGGTTACCTGACCTTTTATGGCAGGCACCAGGTCCCTGCCGGTTATGAAGGCTTCTTCTCCATCCTGCCCAGGCGCGAACTCTACCCTATCCCCATTTTGCAGGCTGGTCTCCAATGATGCCAGCTGGCTATTTACCTTAATAAGTGGGGCTGTCCCCATACTACCTTTGATTACTTTGACATAGCCATTTATTTCGATGGTTTTACCCATACCGGGCTTACCATAGATATTGCTTAGCGATATACCTGAGCTTAACAGTGCGGTAGCCACATTAATTTCTCCCAAATTCCACAGGGGAGTCTCTCTGCCGTTTACGATAACCTTTATAAAGGGTACCGGCGGAGTAGTAAAGTAGTTGTAGGCAATACCCAGAGGAGTGATACCCTGGGGACTGTTGAGAAAACCGGAGTCGGTAGTGATATAATCTATATCTTTAACTGTCCTGATACCTACTCGCCTGCCTGGAATACCAAGATTTTCAGCCAGGCTCTCCGTCAGGGAGGGAGTCAGGCTTCCTCCACCCACACAGACCACCGCGTCAGGTACTTTTTGATTAAGGGCCATTATATGGTGGGCTATTTCAGCAGTCATTTCGTCTACCAGGGGTTGTAATTCTTGTCGCAGTTCTTGACTGGATAAGTGCAAGGGGTTGCCCAGTATATCGAATATTTCGATTTTATCCTGCTGCAGCAGAAGTCGCTTAGTCTTTTCCGCCGTATCAAAATCCAGCAGGTATTGCGAAGCCAGGTATTCGGTCAATTCATCCCCGGCCAATGGTACCATGGCATAGGCAAATACATTACCATCCTTGACCAGAGCAATATCCGAAGTACCGGCACCAATGTCTACCAGAGCCAGGTTCAGTAATCTCATTCCCGGTGGTATAGCAACCGACAGGGCAGCAATAGGTTCCAGGGTTAAACCTTTTACCTCCAGGCCCACCCGGTGAAGGGAAGAAAAAAGGCTATCTACCACTACCCGGGGTAGGAAAGTGGCAATAATCTCTACCGCTACTTCGCTTCCTACCTGACCTACCAGATTACCTATTACCTGGCCTTCCAAGAGGTAAGAGACCACGCTATATCCTACACAAAAATAGTTACTGTGCTCTTTGTCGCCCAATTCCTCCTGAGCCAGTTCGTACTGGGCTTCCTGTACGGCCTCTATCTCCAGGGCTCTAACTTCATCCGTGCTTAGCTCACTTAGTTGCTGCCGGGATTTATGGCAGTTTCCCCGGGAGGTTTTTAAGGCGCGTCCTGCTGCTGCTACAGCTACCGATTCCAGTGTTATTCCCTGGCGTTCCTCCAGGGCGTTCTTTATCTGCAGTATAGTTGCAGCCACAGCTTCTACATCATGTATTTGTCCATCCATCATAGCCCGGGTAGTATGCTCCAGAATTTCTACATCAATGACCCCATAGCCAGTATCATTTTTCTCCAGCACTAAACCCACAATCTTTCGGGTTCCGATATCCAGAGCAAAAACCCTTGTCTTGTCCACCCTTTAATCCTCCTCTAAATGTACCGGTTTTATTAATATGGTTGCCG
>JAQUGU010000007.1:12303-18236 GCA_028683995.1 Syntrophomonadaceae bacterium
GGCCATTTTTATCGGTGGTTGCGCGTACCCCGGTACTGCTAGTTTGTTCTGCCATACTTTTGTTTTAAGACTGCCAGAACAAAGGCGGGCAGAGCCAGCTGCCTTTTCCAACGTGACGGTTCTGTAAGCAGGCGGTAAAGCCATTCCAGGTTTAGCATAATGAAAAGCTTTGGCGCCCTTTTTTTTATCCCGGCGATAACATCAAAACTTCCGCCTACACCTATACATACTGGTGCCTTGAGGGCATCGCGTTTCTGGTCTATCCAGTATTCCTGTTTAGGCGCCCCCAGGGCTGCTAACAATATATCTGGTGATTTTGAATTTATCTCCGCAATAATTTTCGGCTCATCCTGCTGAGAAAAATATCCGTGCCGGCTGCCACATACTTTCAGCCCGGGATAGCTCAGTTCCAACTTCTGGCCTGCCTTTGCCGCTACCCCGGGAGCAGCACCCAGCAAGTATAGCTTCCACCCCCGGGTTGCCCCTGCAGCACAGACCTCATGCAGCAAGTCTATACCGCTTACTCTTTCTTTCTGGGGATAACCCAAAACCCGAGCCGCCCAAACGGTTCCTATTCCATCTGCCGTTACCAGGCTGGCCGAGTTAATTATTCTTTGTAATTCTATCTCCTTTTTAGTCTGATAAATAATTTCTGCATTAAGAGTAACAACCTGGTTACCATCCTGACCGTCCTTAACCAACTGCTCAACTATCTGCACTGCCTCGGCCATATTAAGCAAGTGTACTTTACACCCTAAAATACTGGCAGTGGCTATATCTTTAATTATCATATTAGAAGATAAAATCCTCCTGGCTTAAATAATAGAATAAAAGAAATGCGCAGCGACCTCTTCCTTCTGCTAACAGCACCTATTTCCTTATTAATTCCCCGTACAATTCGTTATTCCTGCCACAGGTTATTTGCAGACAAAAAAAATCCCGCCCTGCGGCGGGGGTTTTCTTTATTAAGATACGCTGCCTACCTGGTCAATGGCAACCTGGGTAGTTTCATCCTCGGCTTGGACAACTTTTTGCATGGATTCATAGGCCCTAACTACATTAATCAGTTCTACCATTTCTTTTACCGCATTAATATTAGAATCTTCTGTGTATCCTTGTAATATACCGGGCCTTTCCAGGATAGTCCCGGCTTCCTCCTGTGCGGCCACAAGATTATCCCCCTGCCGTTCCAGGTACTGGGGATTCTCAAATCTAACCATTTTAAGCCGGGCTATGCTTTCACCATTTACCGAAATATTCCCCATTTCATCAATGCTGAACTCGCCTTCCAGGCTGATGGGTTGATCACCAGTATCCAGTACCGGGTACCCCTGATTAGTGGTTAAAATTCCCTCATTATTTATTTTAAATTGCCCGTTACGGGTATAGCGTTCCCCCTGCGGGGTTAAAACGGCAAAATAGCCATCACTATTTAGTGCCAGATCCGTAGCATTATCAGTTTTTCTTATATTGCCCATAGTAAAATCAGTGTATATCTTCTCAATCGCGGCCCCGGTTCCCAGTCCCCCTATTAGTTTAACCGGTACTGGTTGGTATTCGCCCTCGATATTCTTTTTAATTTCTCCCAGGCGGCTTATGAGCATATTTGGAAAAGCCTGGGCAACTGCTATCTGCTTTTTATAGCCACCAGTGTTTACATTGGCCAGGTTATTAGCCACGACATCCTGCCGGGCCATTTGCAGCATCATTCCTGCACCAGCTGTATATAAACCTTTAATCAAAATTAAACTCCCCCAAAATTCGATAATTCAAAATTATATTATATATATCGTTTTTCCTGAAGGAATCCTTTAATCTATAATACCCGCCGGGCACCTTTGTTGCGGGTGCGGCTTATAACCGACATTTCATTAAGAGCTTTGCCCGTCCCTACAGCCACACAACATATGGCCTCCTCAGCTATATGAACCGGTAGATTAGTTTCCTTGGATAAAAGTACATCCAGGCCATCCAGGAGTGAACCTCCGCCAGTCATAACTATGCCGTTGTTGACAATATCAGCGGACAG
This sequence comes from Syntrophomonadaceae bacterium, assembly GCA_028683995.1. Classification (GTDB taxonomy): domain Bacteria; phylum Bacillota; class Syntrophomonadia; order Syntrophomonadales; family Syntrophomonadaceae; genus UBA4844. The sequence goes on from JAQUGU010000007.1 coordinate 14,333, forward strand.
CTCCGGAGGGGTAACCTCCAGGACTTTTTTAACTCCCTCAATTACGGCTTCCACCGGTTCCTGCATGGCTTCCCAGCTTTCTGCTGAAGTAATGGAAATAGTTTTCGGTAAACCGGTCAAAAGGTCACGTCCCCTTACCTCCATGGAGCGATTGCGGTTATCATCGGTAACGTATGCTGTCCCTACCCTTATTTTTACTTCTTCAGCCGTGCGGTCACCTATCATCAGATTATATACCCGGCGGACATAGCGTATTATAGCTTCATCGAACTTGTCCCCCCCGATTCGTAATGAATTATTACAAACCAGCCCTCCCAGGGAAAGGACTGCAATATCGGTAGTCCCACCACCAACATCCACCACCATATTACCGGTAGCTTCGGAAATATTTATACCTGCGCCCAAGGCGGCAGCGAGGGGTTCTTCAATGATAAATGCTTGTCTGGCACCTGACGATATGGTTGCCTGGCGAACTGCACGTTCTTCTACATCAGTTGCACCAGTAGGTATACACACGATGACGCGGGGTTTGAAAAACAGCTTGTTGCCCATAATACTTCTAATAAAATAGCTTAGCATTTTTTCGGTAGTATCGTAATCAGCGATGACTCCTTCTTTTAAGGGACGAATGGCCACTATATGACCCGGTGTCCGACCCAGCATTTGCCGGGCTTCTTCCCCTACGGCTATAATCCTGCCGGTATTCTTATCTATGGCCACTACCGACGGTTCATGTAAGACAATTCCACTACCCTTCTTGAAAACTATTACACTGGCTGTTCCCAGATCTATGCCAATATCTTCCCCAAAAGCGAAACACATCCTCCTTAGGCCCCCTAAAAAGTATTTAAGCTGTAACCTAATTTTACCTTTTGCTTTTTATTAATTATACCTTAAGCTCAACTAAAGTGTGCAATTTTCTTAGGAGCCGGCAATGTTATTAGCAATCGATTCTACCTGGTGATAGGCGGCATATTTCTGGCGGGTTGCTTCCCCTCCCCTTATATGTCTTTCCGCTTTGTTCTTTTCCAGGATTGATTTTACTTCCTGAGCCAGTTTTTCATCAATTCTGGGTAACCTCTCGGCCACATCCTTGTGTACGGTACTTTTGCTGATACCAAATACTACGGCTGTCTGCCTTACCGTATCCGATGTATTTAATATATGCTGGGCAACTTTTACTGCCCTTTTTCTAATATAATTCTGCAATCCTCACCCTCCCCCGCATTGTTTATATAAATCTATATTCAAGGGGAAGGTGGTTTAACACCATTTTGCATAAACCTTAACAAGTGAGGGGTAGGGGTAAGACACACAACCAGGTACGAAAATTTGCCATAAAGTTAGGAACGAGAACAGCAGAATATCTCACTCTAATTAATTATGAGTTGGTCGTTGTTTACAAGAAATTTTGTTAGTACATATTTTCTCATCAATATTTAAGCTGGCTGAATTCTATATGATTGTAATAATGCTTAAGGATTTGGTGGTAGGTTTTTCCTGAGAGGGCCATACCATTGGCACCATATTGACATAACCCCAGGCCATGGCCATAGCCCCGGCTTTCAATTTCCACCCGGCCTTCATTTATCTTAAAATCACACCAGGTGGAAGGCAATCCCAGAATATGGCGCAGCTGCTCACCGGATAATTCTCTATCATTTATTTTTACCTTTTTGACCCGCCCGCTGGGAGTGTTTTCTCTTACCTGAACCTGGGGTTGGCGGCCATTATTTACCCCCAGTGAATTTGTAAACTCCTGTACCGAAAATACCTGCACATTTTCGTAGTGGCGCGATTGTTTGCAGTAATGGCATTTTACCGATTGCAGATAGGGTACGTCCTTTCCCCATATACTGACAGCGCTTTCGGTTCGTCCCCCACAAGTAGAATGATAGAGAGCATCAATAGGTTGATCATCGTAAATCATAATTTCCCCCCGGGTCTGCCCTACCGCCTCTCTCACTTTTTTATACAAGCCTTTATACCCGGGGTGACGGCGGTAAAATTCTTCTTTGCTTATATAAGCCTGACATGAATTGATATCATCGGATAGGTTAGCCCCATCGGGATATTTTTTATTCTTCAGAAGCTTGCAAAAGGCGTAAGTTCTGGCACAAACTGCCTGTGCCTTCAAGGCTTCAATCTCAAATGAGGCCGGCATTTCCGCCGCTACGGTGCCGACAATATAATCTTCCAACAGCAATTCGATTGTTTTTTTTTCTTGATTTAAATATAGTTTAATACAGGGTTCTTTATAATTAATTTGAGGTTCAGGAGCTTTATTTTTATGCACAAAAAAAATGGGTATTAATATTAATACCATTACAGCTATGGCTATTCCAATTAACTTAATTTTTCTTTGTTTCATGCTTTAAATATATGATTTACAAAAAGTGATATGCCATTAGCTTAAATAATTAGACGCCATCGGGCACACGGATGCTTCCTATCGGTCACTATTAAGGGAGCAGATTAACGCAGATTGAAAAACGTCAAAATAAATATAAATACGGAGTATTTCAACGATTTCAACGATAATTATTAATTAAAAGCACTAGTTTTTAACCGCTTATTCAGTAGTTTGCATTCAAATAAGGGTTTTTGCGGTGGCATCAATCTTTCAAAAAACTTCAGTGTAATTCATAATAGCTCAGTGTATTCAGTGTCTACTTCAACTCTTAACCGATATATTTGCACCCAAATGGTTTAGTTTATCAACTATGTTCTCATATCCCCGATCTATATGTTCACTATTGCTAATTATGCTTAATCCTCGAGCGGTTAGGGCTGCTATCAATAAGGCTGCTCCGGCCCTAAGGTCGGTGGCCTTTACTCTCGTTCCGCTTAACTCATTTACCCCTTTAATTATTGCGGTTCGGCCCTCCGCTTTTATTTTAGCTCCCATCCTGCTTAGTTCGGAAACATGCATATAACGGTTTTCAAAAACGGATTCAGTAATTATACTGCTGCCTTCGGCACAGCTTAGATAAGCCATGAATTGAGCCTGCATATCTGTTGGAAAACCAGGATAAGGGAGAGTCTTAATATACAAGGGTTTTATGCTATTATTCCGTTTAACTCTAATCCAATCAATTCCTTCTTCTACTTCTGCTCCGCTTTCTACCAGTTTGGCAGTTATGGCTTTAAGATGCTCAGGGATTACATTATTCACCACCACGTCGCCCCCGGTAGCGGCTGCTGCTACCATATAAGTTCCGGCTTCAATACGGTCGGCTATGGCAGTATAGTCACTTTGGCTCAGTTGCTTGACTCCTTCAACTTTTATTACATTGCTGCCGGCACCGCTAACCCTTCCACCCATACTATTAATAAAATTGGCCAGGTCAACTACTTCCGGTTCCAGAGCAGCGTTTTCTATATAGCTGCTGCCTTCTGCCAGCGCCGCTGCCATCATTATGTTTTCGGTGGCACCTACACTGGGGAAATCCAGATATACATGGTTACCCCTCAATCTGGAGCTGGTGGCTATTACATCGCCGCAACTAAAGCTTATATTAGCCCCCAGAGCTGCAAATCCTTTTAAATGTAAATCTATAGGTCGGGTACCTATGGCACAACCACCTGGAAGTGCAATTTTTACCTTACCGTGCCGGGCCAGCAATGGTCCCATTACCAGAAATGATGCCCTTATTTGCCTTACCAAATCATAATTGGGACTGACTTCTTTAGCTTCACCCTTGAATAAAATGCTATCCCCGTTATTTTTAACTTCTACTCCCAGATGATTAATAAGTTCAGTAATTATCTTTACATCTTTAATATTGGGGACTTTATCAATTTGAATATCTTCTCCGGTAAGAAGGGAGGCAGCAAGAATAGGTAGTATAGCATTTTTGGAAGAGCTTATGGAAACTTCTCCATTTAACCAGGCTTTATCATT
>JAQUGU010000007.1:18336-20312 GCA_028683995.1 Syntrophomonadaceae bacterium
ACATAAGTTTTAGCTTTATCCTTATTATTACGGATAGCAAGCTGTAGATTATATCTTTTCCCATTAATACTTAGTCCTGGTATTCTTCCCTCCAGCCGGGAACTAAAGGCAGTTACACTGCTGATCCCATTATTACTATAAGTTTCAACTTTTTGTGCTTTCATGGTTTTTAAGAGCACTGTAATTACTTGATTGTGATCATCCAGTGCAATCATATTTGGTAATTCACCCGTATAGAGGTAATAATACTGCCATTTTAGCCCTATAATCTGATTTAATTTGCTTTCATACTGCTCCAGACAAATTTTTTTATCCTGACAGACAATACTTAGCATAAGGTAGCTTTCATTTAGCTGCTTATTGGATTTAATGGTAATAATTATGTTTTGCTCTGGTCGGGACAGGTCGTAGCTTAGAATGGTGGTGGTATCTGTGCTGGTTATAGTTAAAAGTTTGGGATCTAATGTCATATCCAGACTTTGTAGGATATTATTCAGGTAATCTTGTAATTCTTGCTTCGTTGAACTTGTTCTTATTTTTGCCCAGCAATCGAGACGTGATTCCAGATAAATTGCACCGATTGATGCAAAAGATAGGTAATATGGCGATTGTTCTTTTATTTGTTTCCCTTGAACGTAATTAATACTATAATTACTAATTGAGCACAAAATTATAAAAATTATTATGTAGACTATAGATCGCTTCAATATTTTTCACTCCTATCTCAGAAGAGAAATCGCTTCGGGCGTATCATGATTCTTGCCAACCTGGTGTCCAATTATGCTTGCAAAACTTGATTATTAAAATGAAAAAAACCTGACCAGGTCAGGTTTTTTTCATTTTAATAATTTCTTGTTTACTTGGCTTTTATTCATTGTGGTCTTTAGATTTAGCTTCCGGATTATTTTCGGGTTCGCTGGGCTGGCTAATTGCAGCATCTTCTTCGAGTAGTTCTTCTTGCAACCTTAATTCAGCTAGTCTTCTCTCTTCTTCTTCCTGTTCAAGCATTAGTTGCTTTAAGTATTCTTCTTTGGCTTGTTTGGCAGCCCGAGCCTTTTTTTCAAACTTAATGGTTTGCCGCCATATTACTATGGCAAATAAAATACTTAGTATGAAAACCGAACCTATTAATATGAAGTACAGCTTCTGCACATCATCCCCCCCATATAAAAACCCATCAACCACCATGATCAAGAATCATCATGCTCATTCTTCCAGATTTCCTTTTCTACCTGTCTGCGTTCTTTTTCTTTCTTTTTAGCGGCCAAACCTTTTTCCTGTACTTTAAATGTCATTTGCCACAAAAGTAGATAAAGTAATCCTTTAATTAAATAATAGGCCAGAGTGACAATGATTAAATATTTTAATAAATCATTCATCTGGTTCTTGCATAATTCCCCCATCATAAATTTACATACTTGTTATTAACTTACCACATTACAATAATAGTTACTAGTGTAAGTTTTTTCTAAAGTCCAAGGCCGGAAGGAATATTAGAATTCCTTCCGGCCAGGAGTTAGCTTCTCTATTCTAGTTACAATGCTTCCGCTGCCTTTAACCTTGAAATAGCACGCTTCAGAGCCATTTCCGCCCGCGCCAGGTTCAGATTATCTTCCCTGGCTTGTAAGCGTCTTTCAGCCCTTTCTTTGGCTGCCTTGGCCCGCAATATATCGATATCTCCACCATGTTCAGCGGTCTCTGCCAAAACCCGGGCTACATTGTCGATGACTTCTATAAACCCACCACTCAAGGCCATTTTCTTCTGGGTGCCACTAGTACTGTCATAGCGCAGCACGCCTATATTTAAAGCTGCAACTAGCGGCGCATGGTTTTTCATAATACCCAATTCACCTTCGGCACCGGGAGCAACCATGAACTGAACTTCATCCCGAAAAAGGATTTGTTCAGGGGTTACTATTTCTAGCATGAAGGTGCTTTCTGCCATAAACTACGCCTCCAGTCTCTTCGCTTTGGCT
>JAQUGU010000140.1 GCA_028683995.1 Syntrophomonadaceae bacterium
GCAAGCCGCCAATAAGAAGAAAGGCCAGTATCCATAAGTGATAGTTGGCCAGTACTATAGCTATGGAAAAAAATATAAAACCTAAAAACCAGAACGGAAACATATTTAACCCTGCTTAATTAGAAATAGACGCCGATTACAACCGGTTAACCAGCTTTATAACTCGGGTAGACACATGGGTCTACCCCTACGGGTATATCCTCAGGAACAGTAACTGGCTGTACCTGCAGGCGAGAGCGTTCTGCCCCCGCGGGCATGACTCAGGATCTGAAGAATTAGCGTACGCTTATTTTGTTCTTGATGGCTTCGAATCTTTTATCACCAATACCGCTGACATTTTTAATTTCCTCTATATCTTTAAAAGGACCGTTACTGGTACGGTAATCTACTATCCGCTGCCCTAGAGCCGGACCTATACCGTCTAACTGATCAGCCATTTCCTGGGCAGAGGCGGTGTTGATATTAACCATAGCCGAATTCTGATTGGATGCGCCACTGCTGTAAGATCCCCCGGCGCTTGCAGGTACTGGTAATTCAGGAATCTCCCCCTGGGCCGGAACCGGTATAGTTTCACCATCAACCAATGGGCGAGCCATTTCCAGGTGTTTAAGGTCAGCTTCCGCCAGAGCTTCAGCCATCTCCACCGCCTGGTGCACACGGTCGCCTTCCTGCAGTCGATATACTCCTGGGTTTTTCACGGCACCGGTAACATATATCTGGATAATCTTGCTTTGCAATTCATCCGACCCGGCCTCCTCCATTTCCCCGGAAGATTTTAGCAAGGTCTCCTCTTCTATCTGTCTATCGTTCTTAAAGTCAGCGTATTTTATTCCCGCAGCGAAAGCCAAAAGAAGAATGAAAACTACCAGTGCCAGCCAACGTTTATCCAACTCCATGTTTCTCCCTCCAGCAGCTTAATTCTACATATATTTCCAATATCCTTTGTTATGATATCTGCATTTAATAAAAAATGAATTAACCCCCTAATGCTCTGGACCCTCCTTATGATGATGGAGAACGGGCTGCAGTTATAATATTATTTTTCCTGGACATGAAGATTTGGCAGGACAATTATTCCAGAATAGAGAAAGTAGAATAAACGCATTCAAAGGGGGATATAAATGGTTGATATAGCAGCTTTAGCCCGCCTGGGTGGGGTTCGTAAATACGGTACGGATGAGATGTTTTTTCATTTCGGTGATCCGGGTCATGAGATGTTCATTATTCTGAAGGGTCATGTGGGAGTATATATAAATTCCCTGGACGGTTCTCCCTTACAGGTGGCTGCATTAAAAGACGGCGATTTTTTTGGAGAAATGTCACTGCTGGAGAATATGCCCCGCAGTGCCACCATCAGTGCACTGGAAGATACAGTTTGCCTGGTTATTGATGAAAGTAATTTTGAACAGGTAATAGCGCAGCAGCCCAGCCTGGCGTTTCGTATTATGAAGGGCATGAGCAACCGTTTGCGCCAGCAAAATGAAGAGCTCAGTTTCCTTAAACAAGGCTCCAAACCTGAGGAAGATGGCGCTGTCGCCGGTGCTGCGAGCACTTCCGCTCCGGTACCGCTTAGCAGCGATATTTATCCTCCCGGTCATAAATCTTATCCGCTATCAGCAACGTCAGCCCACGATATTTACCTTTTTGATAGTGAGACTCTGTGCCCGGTATGTGATAAGAAATTTCCGGTTAAGATGGTACGCTCCTCAAAACTCAGGTTGGATAAGATTGATCCCGACCTGCGCCAGCATTTTCATGATTTTGAACCCCTGTGGTATGCAGCCTGGATATGCCCCCATTGTTATTACACTAATTTTAACTTTGAGTTTAAACAGGTAAGTGACGCTCTAATAAAGAAGATTATTGAACAGGGTCAGGAACTCAAGTCTAAAGTGAAGGTAGACTTCAGCTCTCCCCGCAGGATTGATGAAGTTTTCACCTCTTACTATATGATTTTACAAACCCTGCAGGCAGGTAAAGTTGAACCTACTAAATCAGCCAAAATCTGGCTGCGCTTATCCTGGTTATACAGTGATGTCGAGGATGAGGAAATGTTCAATTACACCAGCGAGAAGGCCCTGGAAGCCTACAGTGAATCTTATTTTAATACCCGGCGCAATACTTCGGTAGAGCAGGATCAGCGCCTCACTATTTTACTGGGGGAACTATGTTTACGTGTGAATCAGAAAGAAGAGGCCTTAAAACATTTTCGCAACAGCATAGTACGAAAAGGCGGCAATAATAATCTTAACCGCCAGGCTGAAGATAGAATCCATGACCTGCGCATAGCTCTAAGTGAAGAAAACACTTAGGAATTGTTGACTTCGAATGTTTATTATCTTATAATTGCTAATGTGCCAATTGAATAACAAGCTGGGAACCGGAGTATTAGACGGGCGCTAACAGAGAACCACCGGATGGTGGAAGGTGGTATATAGCCAGTTGAACTCGCCGGGGAGCATTACAGGTGATATTTAGCCTGTAACGGTGAAAATCCGTTATCGTTTTTCGAGTGGACAGTAGATGTGGGGCTATGGCGCAGCTGGGAGCGCGCTTGAATGGCATTCAAGAGGTCGTGGGTTCGAATCCCACTAGCTCCACCATTATTATATCTGTCAATAAGGGTGGTACCACGGGTAATTTGTACTCTCGTCCCTGCGGGGAAGAGAGTTTTTTTGATTTCTGCTTTTAAAGGAGGAAGTTTATTTGGACAGGCGCTATGATTTTAAAGCCATTGAAGCCAAATGGCAAAATATTTGGGAAGAGCATAGTTTTTTCAAGGTTTATGAGGATAAGAACAAACCCAAGTATTATAACCTGGAAATGTTCCCCTATCCTTCCGGGCACCTGCATATGGGACATGTGCGCAATTATGCCATCGGTGATGTGGTGGCTCGCTTTAAGAGTATGAATGGCTATAATGTGCTGCATCCCATGGGATGGGATGCTTTCGGCCTGCCGGCAGAAAATGCCGCCATCCAAAATAAGGTTCATCCCGCTCGCTGGACCTATGGCAATATTGAAAACATGAAACGACAGCTTAAAGGCATGGGTATCAGCTATGACTGGGATCGGGAACTGACTACCTGCAGACCGGATTACTATAAGTTTACCCAGTGGATGTTTTTGAAGCTGTTTGAACACAACCTGGCTTATAAGAAAAAATCAGCAGTTAACTGGTGTCCTTCCTGCCAGACCGTACTGGCCAACGAGCAGGTAGTGGAAGGCTGCTGTGAGCGCTGTGAAAGCGAAGTGGATAAAAAGCAGCTGGAGCAATGGTTTTTCAAAACTACCGCCTATGCCCAGCGCTTGCTGGACGACCTGGAGAAACTGCCGGGCTGGCCGGAAAAGGTTAAAACTATGCAGCGCAACTGGATTGGCCGTAGCGAGGGATGCCAATTTTCCCTGGAAATAGAATGTAGCGAAGAAACCTTAAGTGTATATACCACCCGTCCGGATACGGTTTTCGGGGTTACTTATATGGTCTTGGCCCCGGAACACCCCCTGGTGGAAAAGCTTGCTGCCGGGAAAGCCCAGGAAGCAGAAGTTCAAGCCTTTGTTAAGAAAATGAAGTCTACCAGCGACATAGCCCGCACCGCCAGTGATGCGGAAAAGGAAGGGGTATTTACCGGAACCTATGCCATTAATCCCATGAATGGAGCAAAGGTTCCTATCTGGATTGCCAATTATGTTTTGCTGGACTATGGAACCGGCGCTATTATGGCTGTTCCTGCCCATGACCAGCGGGACTTCGATTTTGCCCGTAAATATGATATTCCTATCCGGGTGGTAATAAAGAGTCCTGAATCACCAGCCCGGGGAGAAGATATGCTTGAAGCCTATGCCGGTGATGGGGTTATGGTAAACTCGGGCAAATTTGATGGCCTGACCGTGGAGGAAGGCCAAAAACGCATTATTGCTCATATGGAGGAGCATAAGATTGGCCAGGGGACTATCAATTACCGTTTGCGTGATTGGCTCATATCCCGTCAACGCTACTGGGGAGCACCCATTCCTATCGTCTATTGCTCAGACTGTGGTATAGTCCCGGTAGCGGAAAAAGACCTTCCCGTACTGCTGCCGGAAGATATTGACTTTAAGCCCTACGGCGAATCTCCTTTAAACCATTTGGAGAATTTCTATAAAACCAGCTGTCCTAACTGTGGTAAGGAAGCCCGGCGGGAAGTTGATACCATGGATACCTTTGTCTGTTCTTCCTGGTATTTTGACCGTTTTTGCAGCCCCCATGAAAGCGATACCCCTTTCAGCCGGGAGGCGGTTGATTACTGGATGCCGGTGGACCAGTACATCGGCGGTGTGGAACATGCCATATTGCACCTGATGTATGCCCGCTTCTTTACCAAGTTTCTTTATGATATAAATATGCTTTCCTGTGAAGAACCCTTTACCAACCTGTTGACCCAGGGAATGGTTCTAAAGGAAGGGACTAAAATGTCCAAATCCAAAGGTAATGTGGTTAGCCCGGAGGACATAATAAATTCCTATGGTGCTGATACTGCCCGTCTGTTTATCCTTTTTGCCTCTCCCCCGGAAAGAGACCTGGAATGGAGCGATCAGGGAGTCGAGGGATGCTATCGCTTTTTGAACCGGGTATGGCGTATGGTAAATGAATACGCCGATACCATTAGAGAAGTAAATATTCCCGATAACTTCGCCCAGCTAGATGCTGATGCCCGTAAATTGCGCTATAAAACTCATGCCAGCATCAAAAAAGTGAGTGAAGATATTGGGGAACGTTTTAATTTTAATAC
>JAQUGU010000141.1 GCA_028683995.1 Syntrophomonadaceae bacterium
ACCAGAAGGTAGAGAAGAGTTCCACCTATGGCTAAAATTAATAATAAAGTTATGAGTTTCGTAAACATTTGCATCACCCTTTATAGCTTGTGATGCAGAAAAATTTTTATTCAGTTTTTTTAACCACTTTCCTTACTCTTTAAAACTATCGATTTCCTCTTCACTGAGGGATTTGACTATCATTATAGTTTCCAATTTAGATAAATCTATCTCGTGTTCACGAGTATACCTCTGACGCCGACAATTAAAAACTATTTTTACTACCGGGCGGGTAGGAAAATCCCGGTTGGCATCAACAACTATACCAGTATCACCAGTATTAAGTTCTACCACGGTGCCAATCGGATATACTGCAATATTGGCAATCAGTGCAGTTACACAGGTCGGATCCAAATAAATGCCTGACATGCGTTTAAGAATATTTAACCCCTGGTTAATAGAATAGGGGGGCCGGTAAGGACGGTCAGCCAGTAAGGCATCATAAACATCTGCAACGGCTGCGATACGTGCATATTCCAGAATATTTTCCCCGGCAAGATTGCGCGGGTACCCATGACCATCCCAGCGTTCATGATGCTGGTAGGCTATATGGGTAGAAAGTAATGATAAATCCTGATAGTCGCGCAGTATTCTAAATCCGAATTCCGGGTGCTTTTTTATTTCTCTAAATTCGTCTCGAGTTAGCTCGCCGGGTTTATTTAATATTTCTAGATTAATCCGTATTTTCCCAATATCATGTAACAGGGCACCGATACCTAATTCATTAAGCTGGCTATTATTATAACCCATAGTAATTCCAGTCATAATGGATAAAATGCAGACATTTACGCAATGAGCATAGGTATAATCATCAAAAGCTCGGATATCCGATAGACTGAACAATATATTCCGATTTTCCAGTAGTTCATCAACAATATTCTCTACCATTCCCTTTACCGCTCGGGTATTGAGGCTATGGTTTTTTTCCAACTGGTTAAAGTTCTCCCGGACCATTTTGATAGCATTAATACGAGTTTTATCTGCAACTACATCGCAACATTCCACTTCACCAAATATTTCATCCCTAATATAAACCGAGTTGATTTCAAATTCAGTCAGTCTTTTGATATACCTATTACTGAGGATAATACCACTATGCAATAATATACGGCCATCGCTGCTAAAAATAGCACGCGCAACTACCATACCGGGTTTAAGGTTTTGTACAGTTATTCTATTCACACCTAACTCACCTGCTAAAAAATTAATGACATTCTTTCTATCAATTCTTGATTTTTCAACGACTTCCTGCCCAGGTTCTCTAATATCCTATAATTAATATAGCAATACCGGTCTTTTTTGTCCAAATATCTGCATATGGAAGATAAAGTAAGCAGGACTCTAATAATTGCTATATTGCGGTTTAAGTGATAAATTAGAATTAACTTAAAAACGAATATAGGGGCATTAAATGAAACGTAAAAAACCTTATTTTCCAAGGCCGGTGTTAAAAAACCTGGTTGCCGAAATAAAGAAAATGGTGACCAGTAATGAAGGCCGATTATCCATTCTTGATTTGATTGAGGACATACCCTTTGATGTTAGATCCCAGGTGATTGACAGCCTGTCTGCTTTTCATGATCAAGAATTGGTACCGTTTTATTATCTGTTAAAAATGGAATATGGTATCGAACTATCGGCAGTGTGTGATCGAGCTCTGGAGAAGTGTGGTATGGCCGGTATGAACATAACCCCACCGGTTTTCTTTAAAGGAGAGTTTATTAAATCGTATGCCAGTATCAGTCGACATACCGGACATATGACCATCGACGTGGCCTGGCACACGGGTGGATCCCGGGTTTATGTAGAATGTTTTTACCTAACCTTTAATCCCGATGGCATCCACAGCTTTTTCATTATAGATAACATGCCATTACAGCAATATGAAAAAGATCGCAAAACGCTTCCGGAAATGATTGAACTGAACATGGAGGAGACCTGTTATCTCTTACAGGAATCATATAATCTTAATGTCGCTAATATGAGCAGGCCGGCCCTGGGTAAATTCCTGTATCAGAAATACCTGGATCGAGAGGTGAACCAGCAGGACTATGAATGGATTAAGAACCTCTTGCGAAGAATATCAGTTCGCTTAACCCCACGTCAGGTAATTAACAGTTTTTTCAATGCACTTGGCCGCAATGATTTTGCTTATATATTTTCACTTTTATCCGGGCGTCAGCTTTCACCATCGCTTTTTTTTGAACGTTTTGCCGAGCTGATTAATCCTGATGCTATAATCCTGGAAGGTGAGGCCAGGGAAGTACAGGGAACCAGAAATACTGCTCGGGTTACGGCCTCCATGATCAGAGTGGAAAATCACAAGTTCTATAATAGCGAATACAGATTCTACCTGCTGTATGAATCGGGTTGTTGGTCTATTGGAGATATTGAAAAATGCAGCTGCCAATTAATAGACCCGGATTCAGAACAGTCCCCTTTAAGTGCCCCAGCTTTCTGCCGGGTGTATGAAATTATTGATATAGAAGGACTCTTTGAAATACTGGACCGGGTAGATAACATCAGGGAAATTGAGGAATTACCTTGTGGTACTCACTTACGTATCAGCTATTTTGATGATAATTTTAACCATGGGGTATCCTTCCTGAGCGGCGTTATTGCCGATGTAATCTTAAACGGTGATGAACTGGTGGTTATATCGCCAAACCGCGCCACCATAAGCGATATCCACCATTTATTAAACGATGAAGAGACTATGGCAGCAATCCTCAGGGGCGACTACGAGGTAAGTCTGATGACTGCATATACCTACCTGGGAGGGCAGTATATCAACTTCGAAGATTTGTTATTTCAGGAAGAGGATAATTCCATTTATGATGATGGCATGCGCTTAATTACCACCCGTTACCTGATTAAAGACCGGGAGCGGGTATTAAAGCGGATAGAAGAATTAAAGACTATCAAGATTAAGCTGGACAACAGTTATACCCTGTATTACCAAATAGTAAAGGAAAGCGGCAGTAGCAATTTCTTTGCCGAATACTTACTTGGTACCAGTTGGGTAAATGTATCGGCTTTTGGTGAGCGGGATATAAGTCTGGCCCGGCAGGAGTTTGAAGAACAGATGTATGGCTGCCTGGAATTTGATGGTATGGAGGTCAGAAATGAAGGCTTTTTCGATATAATAACCACCGATGTTAAACGGGAATACCCGGGGTTGGAACCGGAGTTAAAGGAAATTTATCTGGATAAATGGTATCATAGCCAGCTGGGCCCCCTGAGCGGCATGAGTCCTTCGGAAGCATGTCAGACTGAGGAGGGAAGCAGATTATTGTGGGCTATGTTTAAAAATCTTAAACAGAATAGCAAAGCTCCTTATATGCAGTACCGCAAGAACATTGGTCTTAAGGAGTATATTCGCAAGGTAGAACAAAAAAAAGAGAGTAAACATTAGAATAGTCTATTGACAGCGCTTAATCGTTTAAATATACTATATAGATAATCGATAAAACTAAAAGGGCTATGAAGGGAACCGACACGTGGAGTAAATTGATAACAGAGAGCCGGTGAAGCTGAGAACCGGTATCAACCTTCAGGTGGTGATCATCCTGGAGCTGCTATCTGAAAGACCACAAAGGTTTAGTAGGTGGTGCCGGACGAAAAAGTCCGTTAGCAAGTTAGCATCGTATAAATCTGTGCTGCAAGAGGTCGTATGAAAGCGACAAGCAGGGTGGTACCGCGGGAAATTACCTCTCGTCCCTGAACCGGGCGAGGGGTTTTTTATATCCTTTTTTAACTATAGGATGGATTTATTTCAGGAAAAATAAGGAGTGGTATGGATGGGACTAAGGATTTATCTGGATGGCAAATTTGTTGATGAACCGGATGCCAAAGTATCAGTTTTTGACCATGGTTTTCTATACGGCGACGGTGTCTTTGAAGGGATAAGGGCTTACCATAACAGCGTATTCCGCCTTAAAGATCATGTTGACCGTCTTTATGACTCGGCCAAGGCTATAAATTTGGAAATTCCCATAAGCAAAGAAGAGATGTCCAATGTTATAGTAGATACTTGCCGGCAGAATGAACTCAGGGATGCCTACATTCGGGTAGTGGTATCCAGGGGTAAGGGGGATTTGGGATTGGACCCCAAAAAATGTAATGTAGCTACAGTAGTATGTATAGCTTCTTCAATTACCCTGTACCCGGATGAAACTTATACTAACGGGTTAACCGTAATTACTGTTCCTACTCGTCGTAATGGTCCCGAGGGGGTTAATCCGCGGATTAAATCACTGAACTACTTGAATAATATTATGGCTAAAATTGAAGCTAATATTGCCGGAGTGCCGGAGGCCATCCTGCTTAACCAGGAAGGTTATGTGGCCGAGTGTACCGGTGACAATATATTCATGGTCAAAAACGGAGTGTTGATGACTCCGGCTATACATCTGGGTATGCTGGAGGGAGTAACCCGTAACGAAGTAATTAAGTTGGCACAGAAAAACGGTATTCCAGTGGAAGAAACCACTTTTACCCGTTACGACCTTTTTGTTGCTGATGAGGTCTTCCTAACGGGAACCGCCGCGGAATTAATTCCGGTAACCACCATTGATGGTCGGGTAATCGGCGATGGTAAACCAGGATCAGTATTTGCTACTCTCCTGGGCGAGTTCCGGGAACTGGT
>JAQUGU010000142.1 GCA_028683995.1 Syntrophomonadaceae bacterium
TAATCTTACGACCGGCAGTAGGTCCACCACTTTTGGAATCAGGGTCATAAGTACAGTGCAGTTCAATAATCTTACCCTGTTCATCCTTAATTACTTCTTCACACTTAATAATATAAGCACTCTTAAGGCGTATTTCTCCACCCGGAATCAGCCGGAAGAATTTTTTGGGGGGATTTTCCTTAAAATCTTCCTGTTCGATATATATTTCCCGGGAAAATGGTATCTTCCTACTTCCAGCCTCCGGGTCTTCCGGGTTATTTTCAGCCTCCAACCATTCCACCTGGCCTTGCGGGTAATTATCAATTATCACTTTAAGCGGCTGCAAAACTGCCATAACCCGGGGAGCTTTGAAGTTTAATTCTTCCCGGATACAATGTTCCAACAGAGCTATATCTACCATGCTATCCCGCTTTGCTACTCCAATACGTTCACAGAAATCCCGGATTGATGCGGGAGTATATCCGCGCCGGCGCAGCCCTGATATAGTAGGCATACGCGGATCATCCCAACCGCTGACATACCCCTCTTCCACAAGTTGCCGGAGTTTGCGCTTGCTCATAACAGTGTGAGTCAAGTTTAAGCGGGCAAATTCAATCTGCTGGGGTCGTCCATATTTGGCACTATCGTAGTCTACATTATCAATAAACCATTCGTATAAGGGACGATGGTCAGCAAATTCCAGGGTACAAACAGAATGAGTTATTGCTTCCAGAGCATCAGACAAGGGATGGGCATAATCATACATGGGATAAATGCACCATTTATCCCCGCTGCGATGGTGCGTAGCCCTCAAGATACGGTAAATGACGGGGTCACGCATGTTTAGATTGGGAGAGGCCATATCTATTTTGGCCCTTAATACCCGGGAACCGTCGTCGAATTCTCCCGCCCGCATGCGTTCGAACAGATCCAAGTTTTCTTCTACCGAGCGGTTGCGATAAGGGCTTTCTTTACCCGATTCAGTCAGGGTTCCCCGATAATCTTTGATCTCCTGGGCACTCAGGTCACAGACATATGCTTTACCGGCCTTGACAAGCTGTACCGCAAAACTATAAAGCAGTTCAAAATAATCAGAAGCAAAAAATAAACGATCTTCCCAATCAAATCCTAACCAGCGTACATCGGTTTTAATAGATTCTACATACTCCACTTCTTCCTTGCTGGGATTGGTATCATCAAAACGCAGGTTGGTTATGCCGTTATTGACTGCCGCCAGCCCGAAATTAAGGCAAATCGACTTGGCGTGGCCTATATGCAGGTAGCCGTTGGGTTCAGGGGGAAAGCGGGTATGTACCCTCCCGCCATTTTTACCGATACGCAGGTCCTCGCTGATAATAGTCTGAATAAAATTTACCGGAGTTTTGCTGCTGTCTCCAGTTTCCGTATTATTTAATACTTCCGCTTCAGTCATTATCTATCCTCCTTGAGCCAGAACTGTCTGGTTTCATTATATTATCTCCCTTATATGATAAGGTTTAAGCAAAGGGCTGTCGATTACTAGTCAATGATTTTGCTTGTAATTATAACACGGACTGGAATAGTGAAACCAGATAAGGGTAAAAAACCGTTGGTGGTATAATTGGATAGACTGGCGCATATTAGTGGTAAATACTAATCAGGGAGGAAGTACCTTGGTGCAAACAAACAAGCAGCAGCGCCAAACATGGCGGTTAATTGTAATATTTATAGTATTTATAGTTATAGCAACCTCGTTTCTTTACCTGCACTACCAACCTTTTCTCAACCAAAAAGGCGAACCTTTTTATGGCCTGCAGGAGGAACCTGTACCGGAAGAACCTTTAAAGAAAGAGCCTAAAGAAACCCCGGAGGTTTCTCCTCAGGATATGGTGAATCTGGCCGAGTTTATCCCTGATATACAGGTGGATTTAAGGTATGCTACGGTAAATAATTTTACCGCTGCCATAATTTATGATGATGATACCGCTTATATGAGAAGGGGAACGGCGGAAAAATTAAAGGCTGCTCAAGCGGAATTTGCCACCCATGGTTATACCATTAAGGTATGGGACGCCTACCGGCCTCCTGCAGCACAGTTCAAGCTCTGGGAAAAGGTACCCGATGCCCGCTTCGTTATCAACCCCCATAAAGGTTATTCCTATCATTCCCGGGGTGTAGCCGTAGATGTTACCCTGGTAGATGAAAAGGGCCAGGAAGTAATTATGCCCACCGGCTTTGATGATTTTACCGCCCGGGCTAACCGGGATTACAACGATTTGGATCGGGAAACGGCTGCCAATACCCGCTTCCTGGAAGAAATAATGGTGAAGCATGGTTTTAAAAGTATTTATTATGAATGGTGGCACTTCGTTGACAGTGACAAAGATAAGTATCCCGTTTATGAGCCTGAATAGAGAAGTGGGGTACTTTCCTCGCGAACCGGGGGGGGGCGGTGCCTGTAGGGGCGAACCCATGTGTTCGCCCGGAGTCGGCAGATTTACAAGCGATAGAATTAAAATCCCCGGGGTTCTGTGGTCGCCCGGGCAGACACACGGGTCTGCCCCTACAACCCTGACTCCTCACTCTAGACAATTAATCAAGTTGTAAATTCGAAGTCATTTACAAGACAACTGCGTTATCAGCGCCTATTTTTGGAAACTAAAACTCACACGATTTCACGGTTCGGGGGAAGGGGATTACATCGCGGATATTACTTACCCCGGTGAGATACATGATAAAGCGCTCAAAACCCAGGCCAAATCCGGCATGCTTGACCCCGCCGTATTTTCGCAGCTCCAGATACCACCATAAATCTTCCTTATGCATACCCAGTTCTGCCATCCTGTTTTCCAGGACCTCCAGCCTCTCTTCCCTTTGGCTGCCGCCAATCAGTTCTCCTACTCCAGGAACTAATAAATCCATAGCCGCTACGGTTTTACCATCATCATTTTGCCGCATATAGAAAGCTTTGATGGCGCGAGGATAGTCGGTTACAAAGACCGGCCTCTTAAAGACCTTCTCAGTTAAATAACGTTCATGCTCTGTTTGCAGGTCACTGCCCCATTCCACCGGGTAATCAAAACTCTCCCCCGATGCTTGCAGGATTTCCACGGCCCGGTTATAAGTTACCCGGGCAAATTCCTGATTTATGATACTGGTGAGCCTTTCCAGCAGACCTTTATCCACAAAATCATTACAGAATTTTATTTCCTCAGCGGCATTTTCCAGGACATAACCGATCACGAATTTTACCATAGCCTCAGCCAGCTGCATATCATCATTTAAATCGGCAAAGGCTATCTCCGGCTCAATCATCCAGAATTCAGCCGCATGGCGAGCGGTATTGGAGTTTTCCGCTCGAAATGTGGGTCCAAAAGTATATACGTCCTTAAAAGCCAGAGCAAATGCTTCCGCTTCCAGCTGGCCGCTCACAGTAAGGTTGGTCCTGCGACCAAAAAAGTCTTCCCCAAAATCAACTTCGCCGGCCTGCGTAAACGGCGGTTTTTCAGCATCTAATGTGGTAACTCGAAACATTTCCCCGGCTCCTTCGGCATCACTGGCGGTGATAATGGGAGAATGGACATAAACAAATCCCCGTTCCTGAAAAAACTTGTGGATAGCATAGGAGGCCAGGGAACGTACCCGGAAAACAGCAGCGAATAAATTGGTGCGGGGGCGTAAATGGGCCACTTCGCGTAAAAACTCCCGGGTATGGCGTTTAGGTTGTATAGGATAATCTTCCGGGGAGTCCCCGGCTAAAATTACCTCCCGGGCTTTTATTTCAAAAGCCTGTTTAGCCTGCGGGGTCTCCACCAGTATCCCTCGAACCGTAACCGCCGCACCAGTTCTAAACCGTGCTACTTCCTCGAAGTTGTCCAGGGACTCCTTTTCATACACTATTTGAACTGTATTAAAGTGAGTGCCATCATTTAACGCCATAAACCCAAAGGATTTCTGGTCGCGATTACTCCTAATCCACCCGCTGATTTTTACTTCCTGGTTAGCATATCTGCCGGTATTCCGTACCAACTGCCTAACTGCTGTTTTCTCCATGTTAATCCCCCTTATTAATGAGGTATCTATATTATTATCTCACCCTTCACTCACTTATGATACGGTTCACCCTTTAATATTTTAAATCCTCGGTAAAGCTGTTCGCTAAGCATGAGGACCGCCATCTGGTGGGGGAAGGTCATGGGGGAGAAGGATAGGCGGTAATTGGCTCTTTTCTTTACTTCCTGGGACAGGCCATGTGAGCCTCCTATAACCAGGTTAACCCTGGGTTTACCGGAGAGGTTCCACTGCTCCAGCAGCTGGGCAAATGCTTCCGAGCTAATAGTATTCCCCTGGATATCCAGGACCACCAGGATGTCATCATCACTAACCAGCTTTAAAATCCGTTCACCTTCCCGACCAAGCACTCGATCAATCTCACTCTGCCCCGCCCGGGGGTTAGTTTTTTCCTCCAGACCATCCACCAGTTCGATTCCAGTATAAGGCTGCAGTCTTTTCAGGTATTCTTTAATTCCGTTTAAATAGAAGACTTCTTTAATCTTACCTACCGATATAATACGATACCGCATAGCCCCTCCTTATGCAAAATATATACCATCTTCCCCGGACAGAAGTGTAATTATTCCAGTCTATTCCATTAATAAAAAAGCGTTTTTCCCCTTATTTCTCATAGTAATGGTTTACCTTTGCTTATACCCCGGGT
>JAQUGU010000143.1 GCA_028683995.1 Syntrophomonadaceae bacterium
CCTATGAATTACACTGATTTATTATAAATATTAGTATAGAGCCGACACCTCAAACCCTATTTTAATGCCTTTTTGCGGCCCTCGGCCATGGGAGTTAATAAGTAAATGGGGTGCTGATAGCAGCGGGAATTTTAATTACTGCACGTCTTACAGCAATTTTCATAGGTGTTATCTTTTCGGTATGGGAGGCTAATACTAATAAAAGCTTGGGTTTATACAAATTAGTGAATATTTTAATCATTAGTAATCTGCGTTGATCTGCGTCTAATTTTAAAACTAAAGGAGATAGGTGAATGAGTGACACCATCAAGAAACGCCATGAAATAGCTGAACAATACAAATGGAAACTGGAAGATGCTTATGCTGATGAAGAAGTATGGGAAGAAGATTTTAAACGGGTGCAGGAAGTGCTGCCGGGGATAGAGTCTTTTAAAGGGCGCTTGCAGGAATCCGCAGCTGTCCTTTACGACGTCCTGAAACGATTGGAAGAATTACAGCGCCGCTCGGAAAAGCTCTACGTTTATGCCCGCATGCGCCGGGATGAGGATAATGCCAATACCTGCTATCAAACTCTTTTTGAGCGGATTGAACGGCTTAGTGTGCAGGTTAGTAGTACTACCTCCTTTGTAATTCCGGAGATAACAGTTATACCTGTTGAAAAAATGGAGGAATTTTTCCAACAAAAAAAGGAATTAAATCAATACCGCCATTTTTGGGAGGAGCTCTGGCGGCAGCAGGAACACATACTTTCCCCGGAAGAGGAACGCTTACTGGCCATGAGTGCTGACCTGTCAACTGCAGCAGGAAATATTTTTAATATGTTTAATAATGCCGATATAAAATTCCCTGCTATAAAAGATGAAGCGGGGCAGGAAGTAGAGCTGACCAAAGGCAGGTATGGCCGCTATATGGAAAGCAGCGACCGGCAGGTGCGGCAGGAGGCTTTCAGCTCCCTTTACAGCACTTATGGTAAGTTCAAGAATACCCTGGCCAGTACCCTGGCCTCCAGTGTAAAAAGGGACATTTTCTACGCCCGGGCCCGTAAATACCCATCGGCCCTGGAAGCGGCCCTGGACCAGGATAATATATCTCCTGAGGTGTATGAGCAGCTTATTGATACGGTACATGACAAACTGGATTACATGTACCGTTATATGAAACTGCGCAAGAAGATGCTGGGCCTGGAAGAACTGCATATGTATGACCTCTACACTCCCCTGGTAAGCGATTACCGGATCCAAGTTCCTTACCAACAGGCTCGGGAACAAGTTCTGGCGGGTCTTAAACCTCTGGGGGATGAATATCTGACTTTACTCAAAGGGGGAATGGAATCCGGCTGGATTGATGTTTATGAAAACGAGGGCAAGACCAGTGGGGCATACTCCTGGGGAACCTTTGACACCCATCCTTATGTTTTGATGAATTATGATAATAAGCTGGACGATGTATTTACCCTGGCGCATGAGCTGGGACATTCCTTACATTCTTATTACTCCAATAAGAACCAGCCCTTCATCTATAGCCAGTACACCATTTTTTTGGCAGAAGTAGCTTCCACGGTCAATGAATCCCTGCTGATTGATTATTTACTGCAAAACTCCAGTAACCGGCAGGAGAAAATGTACCTGATTAATCACTACCTGGAGCAATTTAGGGGTACAGTTTACCGTCAAACTATGTTTGCCGAATTTGAAAAAATAATTCATGAAAAAGTGGAAGCCGGAGGGGGACTGACCCCGGAAGAATTATGCCGAACCTACCGGGAGCTGAATAGGCTGTATTTTGGCCCGGAGGTGGTAATAGACCGGGAAATCGAAGTGGAATGGTCGCGTATACCTCATTTCTATTCAGCCTTTTATGTGTACAAATATGCCACCGGCTTTTCTGCTGCCACTGCTATTAAGGAGCAAATACTCAAGGAAGGCGACCCTGCAGTAGCCCGGTATCTGGAGTTCTTAAAATCAGGAAGCTCTGATTATCCCTTAAACCTTTTAAAAAAGACAGGAGTGGATTTAGCTGCACCCCAACCGGTAGAGCAGGCTCTGGAGTACTTTGGCAAGCTACTGGACCAGATGGAAGAAATATTATAAATAAGTAAGGCCCATTCTATAACGAATGGGCCTTGCTTAATTCTTTAAAAAGGTATAAAAACTAGGCAGCATATTTATCTGTTTCATATATTCTGTCCAATGCTTGTTGCCATGTCTTTACCCATGCAGGCACCATCTGTAGGTACCGCTCTTGCTCCTCTTTAGTCAGGTTAAATTTATTGCGATAGAGGGGCTGGTTTTTAAAGTCTTTCTCATAAATTGCAAATTCCATGTTTTTCACCTCTTTTCCCCAGTTTTTCTTACAACCCCCCATGTCAAGTGTTCTATCAAACAGTTTTCCTATGCAAACCTGATGCCAACAATCTATCGAATATTACCTTGTGATTATTATAGCATTCATCGAAAAATGTCGCAAAACAGTTTATGTTAAGGTTGCAGCTATTTTTAAGTCTGGGCATAAAATATAAAAGCTGTAAAAAACTATAATAGGCCAGACCCCTTCCTGTAATAGAATAAGCCCGGCCTATTCGGCTTACGACTCTTAATAAATTTTATCCAGTTCTGCTTGCCATTTCTTTACCCATGCAGGTACCATCTGTAGATACCGCTCTTGTTCCTCTTTACTCAGGTTAAACTTATTACGATAGAGGGGCTGGCTTTTAAAGTCCTCTTCATAAATTTTATCGATGCTTTTTTCCATGTCTTTCACCTCTTTTTTTAGCTTGACTTCTTATCCTGATAATATGATTTGCATTTATCGAAAGATTATTGCAGCAAATCTTACCTTGGATTTATGGCAACATTCCTCTAAAAATATGGCAAAACAGTTTTAAGGGTGTAGCAATTTTTAAGCTCGGGGATAAAATATAAAAGCTAGAAAATGAGCATAATTATTAGAGAAATGTTTTCAAGGGGGTTAAGTACTTGACCCGTTTCTATCTGGAAAGTGCTTTTGATCAGACCATGAAAGAAATTGCTCCCATGTTGCAAAGGTTTAATGACTATGACCTGGTAATAGGCATACCTTTTCTGGACGAGCAAGAGCGCCTGGTAACCTTATTAAAGTCGGTGGATAATGTTCTGGAATCTTGGATTGGTCGCAGGCAGCTAATTGTTTGCGCAGGTGATATTTCAGCTGGTGACAGTTTGCAGGGTATTAAGGAACTGAATCTCAAGCACCCGCATATAGAATTCCTGATGCCGGCTGAACTAAGCGGGCGGGGCATGAGTGTGCGGGCTATTTTGGAAATATCCAAAAATCTGGATGCTGATTTGTTATTGTTTAGTGTCGGTATGGCTGGTCAGGGGGCGGAAACAGATAAATGCTGGTTGGATAGTCTTTTAACCCCCATACAGGGACCGTATGATATGGTTTTAGCCAGCTTAAGAAGGCATTCCGGGATAGACAGTATTGCCCATATGCTGGCTGCTCCGATTTTAGAATCCTTTTACGGCTGCCGGGTAAGCGACCCGCTTGGTGGTATCTATGCTATAGCTCATGATTTTATTGAGGAACTGGCCCATGAGGCCCGCTTCTGGGGTGAAAGCATCAGCGGATATGGGATAGATTTCTGGCTTCTGACCCGGGCCTTAAGCTGGAACAAGAACATCTGCGAATTAAATCTGGGTGGTGAAATAGCCCAGCATAACCTGGAAAAAAGAAACCGCATATTTTATGAAATTGCTCAAACCATATTTGAGGCTATAAAAAGGGATAGCGCTATATGGCTTAAAGATAGGCTGGTTATTAAGGTTGCTGACATTTTGGCTCGCAGCGAGGTTAAAAATCCGGATCCGGTTAACTATCCTATTCTGGAACTGCTCACTAATTTTATTAACGGTTGCAGCCAAAACTCTACTTTGCTCAGATCCTGTTTGTCGCCCGAAATGGTAGCAGAGATTACCGAAACCATAGCAGATAACTTCCACATCTCCGACCGGGTATGGGTAGCGGCAGTCTATAACCTCCTGCTCCATTATATATTTGAGGATGAAGCGGCAGAGGATATACTGTCATTGCTGACTGCTATTTACAATGGTCGTGTAGCCAGTTATATGGAGGATATGAACACTTTCAGTAATAACATACCCTCTATCGGTACTGAAAAAAACGAACTTATGGTTCGTAAAATGGATTCTATTCGTTTGCACCTGAATAACGAGTTCTGGCAGACTAAGCCTGAATTTGACCGCAGGTGGCTCAGCCGCCAGGAGCAGTTAAAACCCCCTATAATACCGCTGGGGTATATGGAATATGTACCGGGTAAACCAGTTGTGGTGCCCAAGAAGATAGCTGGTAAAGATCGGAAGATGGTGGCAACTGATAATATTTTTAAGGAACTAAGAAAGCGCTACGAAAAACGATTTATGGACTTTATGGTGGAACGGTTGCAAATTAGTGCCGACTCAGAACCGCAGGCTTTAATTAACCAGGTAGAAAATTTCATAGCCGAGGCTGAACAGGTTCTGGATCGCTTATTACCCGGGGATTTGCGCCACCATCAGGGACTGCAGAGCTTTGTTGATGCCCTGTTTGGCTTGTTTCCCCAGCAGCGGATGTTTACAATAAATTCTGATTTGTTGCGGGAAATGGTGGTACGTTTCCCCCCGG
>JAQUGU010000144.1 GCA_028683995.1 Syntrophomonadaceae bacterium
ACTCGCGCGATGCCAGTTTAAATGGCTGCACTATGGGTACAACTTTTTCCACCCCGGGCAGGGTTTCAAACATCTCCATAATAGCCTGACTGCGCTCACCGATAGCACCGATGATAGTCCTTTCCACACCCTGGGACAGGTGTACCTGAAAGCCCTTTTCCTTGAGCTTTTCACTAACCTGTTCAATTTGTTCCTGGGGGGTATTCTTTTCCATTACAATAATCATATTTTGCTTCCTCCTTTTACCTCGGGGAAGGCGATAAGAAACAGAAAAAGCCATTAGTGAAGAAATCACCAACGGCACTGTTGCCAGAGTCTATTTCCCACCATCCTACCGTCCTACCATATTGTAAATAATTCCGTCCTACATTATTCAGCATATAATAATCTCTTGTTAAATTCAATATTATTTTTTAAACGTACCCATAGGGCACACAGATGCTCCCTACGGTCGCCATTAAGGTAGCAGAAGGACGCGGATTTTTATGATTAACGCTGGTAATAGTCATGAAAAAGAAATCTATGTAAATCATAATTAATCTGCGTTAATCAGCGTCAAAAATATTCCAGCCATGGGGAGTTAATAAGAAGACAGACCGAGAAATGCTATTTTCATCGATTATTAGGCTGGTTACCCGTGATGGCCGGAAATGATTCTATACATTTGCCGCAATTGTTCAGGCTCACCCATAATGATAAGTTTGTCACCGCTTTGTATAATATCATTGGCCCCGGGATTAGATATTATTTCTTCATCTCGATAAATAGCCAAAACGGTAATCCCCAGGTGTTTGCGTAAATCAATTTCTGCCAGGCTCTTACCATTTACCCCATACCATGGTTCCACCCATATGGTTACTATATCTACTCCACTTAAAGTCAGAGGCAGCTGACCAGCTGCATTACGGGAGCGACTGCGAAACATCTGGTAATCTTCTTTCCTGACCCGGTCGATGTAGCGCTCAATTTCATCATCAGGTATCAGGTAGCTGCTTAAAACCCGGGCGAAAATCTCTACTGAAGTCTCATATTCTTCGGGAATCACTTCACTGGCCCCCAGTTCATATAAATCATGGACATCAGCAACGAATCTGGTTCTAACGATCAGATGGATGGTGGGATTCAAGCGCTTGATAGTATAGGTAATTCTGCGGGTAGCAACCGGGTCGGATATAGCTATAACTACTACCCGAGCAGAATCTATATTGACTTTGTTTAAAACCACTTCGTGGGTGGCATCTCCATAAAAAATAGGTTCTCCGTTTTCCTTTTCTTTGCGTACAGTTTCACCATTAATTTCCAATATAACATAGGGTACCCCAACGAATGAAGCTGCCCGGGAAAGGTTCCTGCCGTTAATGCCATAGCCAATTATAATCAAGTGGTCCCTCATTTGCGCATCCTCATCCAAGTCAGCTACCCATGGTAAAATTCCGCTGCGCAATCTTTCCGGTATGGGCCACTTATATATAATAGTTGCCAGTCGGGGAGCAAAGTTCATCATAAACGGAGTAAGCATCATGGTTAAAATTGATGCCGCCAGGAATACCTGGTAAAGACTTTCCCCTATAAGACCATTACTAATTCCGGTCTGAGCCAGGATAAAGGAAAATTCCCCTACCTGGCAGAGGCTAAAACCAACAATAATAGCAGTCCGCAAGGGATAACCCAGAATAATCGTAGTAAACAGGGCTACCAAACTTTTGAGCATTAAGAGCAAAAGGGTAAAAGCAGCTACCAGAGCAATGTTATCCAGCATGCTTCCAGCATTTAAAAGCATGCCGATAGAAACAAAAAAGATACTGGTAAAGGTATCAATGAAAGGTAAAATATTGGCCATGGCCTGATGACTGTATTCAGATTCAGCAATAATCAAACCTGCCAGGAAGGCCCCCAGAGCAAGTGACAACCCCGCACTGGATGTAAGCCAGGCAACCGAAAAACAGATGAGAATGATACTCAGGAGAAACAATTCCCGGCTCTGGGTTCGGGTAATCTGATAAAGCAAGGGGGGAACAATATATAAAGCCAGCACTATTACCAGGATAATAACGCCGGCGGTCTTGGCCAGAATAAGAAGCGGTGAATGCAGCGCTGCCGCTCCGGTTCCTAGTAGCGGAGTAAATAGCATCATGGCTACAACAATAATATCCTGATAAATTAAAATGCCCAGGTTTATTTTGCCCTGGGGTGTATCCATTTCACCTTTTTCACCCAATTGTTTAAGCACTATAGCGGTACTGCTAAGAGAGATTAAGAAACCCAGAAAAATAGCCTGATTGAGGGGCATTCCCATCGCCCAGGCAATTACTGCAGTAAAGCTGATAGTAAGTAATACCTGCAAACTGCCTCCCAGCAATACTGTCTTTTTAATGTCCATGAGGCTTTTAAAGGAAAATTCCAGCCCGATACTAAACAGCAGCAGAATAACCCCAAATTCAGCAATTACTTGCACCTGTTCGGTAGATTCAATTAGAGCCAGGCCATGAGGTCCGGCCAATATTCCCGTAAGCAGGAAACCAACGATAGCCGGTATTTTCAGGCGATAACAGACGAAGACAACTCCGACTGCCAGGCCAAATATAATTGCGATATCGCCCAAAAAGCCCATTGCCGATACCAGCCCCTTTAACTAATTTCCTTTTTGTACAATTCCCTCTTTCCTGGCGGCATTAATTATTAGTGTTAAAAAGGCTGTAGCCGATACTCCTATAGCCATCAAGTAGGCATAACTCAAGTTGATATCCAGCATAAAACCACCCAGTGAAGGTCCAATTACTCTTCCCAGGCTGTCATAACCCTGTAAAATCCCCATGGCACTCCCCTGTTGCATGGTAGTCCTTTTAGATATGGCTGCCGATATAGAAGGGCGAATTAATCCTATCCCGCCGGAAAATACGCCCATAAAAATAATCAGACCCACCAGGTTGGTAGACATCAGAAAACCTGCCAGGCTTGATATCAGGATGATTATTCCCACTCCGATGGTCTTTTCTTCTCCTATGCGGTTGATAAGCCGACCCACCAGCAAACCTTGAACCAGCGCCATTATTATACCGGCACAGGTAAAAACTATACCGACATCGGTGGCGCCTATAGCTAATTTACCCTCAGCATACAAAGCAAAGGTGCCGTGGTTAGTTGATTCCGCCAGACTACAAAATAACATAACTACAAAAAGAAAGGCTAGCGGGGTTTTTAATCCTTTTAACAGGGATTCACGTCTGATTCCTTTATTAGGAATACGCTTTTCGATAGCCAAAGATTCTTTAATGAAAGCCATAATACCCAGGCTGTTAAGCGCACATAATGCTCCCGCAATGAAAAATGGAAAGGCAAGGGATATGTGGGCCAGGCCACTGCCTATAGCCGGACCGAAAATCATGCCCATACCCATAGATGCTCCTACCATTCCCATGCTGGCCCCTCGTTTTTCCTCACTGGTGGTATCACCAACATAGGCCATAGCTGTAGGGATGGTAGCACAGGAAAATATGCCTCCGGCAATACGAGACACAAATAGCATCCACAGACTGTTGGCCATGGCAAAAAGAAAAAAGGTCAGGGCAAAACCGATCATGCCCATCAGCAAAACCGGTTTTCTGCCTACTTTATCGGAATAAGCTCCCCAGACCGGGGCAAATATGAATTGACAAAGAGCATAAACGGTCATCAAAAGTCCCAGTTGAAAGGCGCTGGCACCCATAGATTCCGCATAATAAGGTAAAATGGGCATAATGATAGAAAATCCTATCCCTACCATAAAGATGGATGCATATAGAATCATCATGCTTTGGCGATTAGTTTGATTTTCCGTTGCTAAACCCTCCGAATCGTTTTTGTCCCAGTTGAGCCAGGCCTTCAATCTCATTTACCATTTTTCTGAAATTTTCCGGAGTAAGTGACTGCTTGCCATCAGACAGTGCCTTATCCGGATCCTGGTGAACTTCAACCATAATCCCATCCGCACCCGCGGCTATCGCTGCCCGGGCAACGGGTCCTACCATATACCATTTACCGGTGGCATGGCTGGGGTCTACCATAATAGGCAGATGGGACAGGTGTTTTATCAGGGGAACCGAGCCAATATCGACAGTATTACGGGTATAGGGCTCAAAAGTTCTGATACCCCGCTCACAAAGGATAACCTTATCATTACCCCCGTTTAAAATATATTCAGCTGCCAGCAACCATTCCTCAATAGTAGCGGAAAGGCCCCGTTTAAGCAGTATCGGTTTATCCAGTTTGCCCATTTCTTGCAGCAGGGAAAAGTTTTGCATGTTCCTGCTGCCTACCTGCAATATGTCAGCAGTCTCATATAAGACCTCTAAATCGCGGACATCCATTATCTCAGTCGCTACCGGTAATCCCGTAACCCGGCGGGCTTCCTTTATAATATCTATGCCGGGACTACCCAAACCTTTAAAAGAATAAGGTGAGGTGCGCGGTTTAAATAGCCCTCCCCTTAATATATGAGCACCTGCCTCCTGCAGGATTTTAGCCATCTCAATATAGGATTCCCGGCATTCAACTGCACAGGGACCGGCAATAATAGTACAATAGCCTTCTCCAATAATTACTGGTTTGGCCGCAGTTTTAATTTCTATCACAGTATCGCTCTCCCGACATTCACGGGAAGCCATTTTAAACGGTTTCATCAAA
>JAQUGU010000145.1 GCA_028683995.1 Syntrophomonadaceae bacterium
TTATCTCCAGAATGGAATCAGAAAACAAGGTTCCCGCTGATATGAGCATTAAGGTACTTCCTAAATACACCCAGCGGGCAGAAAATACTGCACTGGTAGCTTATGAATTTAGGCAACAGAATAAGCCAGTTGGTATGGAAATGGCACTGTTGTTAAAGGAAAAAAAACGCATGCACATTTTAAAAATGATACCGATAGACCAGGAGCAACTGGAACAGCTAAATGGAAATGACATAGACGCAATGGAGGAAAGCTTTAAGGAGATGTTGGGTCGGTAAACGATGAGAGATAAACTATCCGTAGAGAAAAACTATTTAACGTTGATTGCTGGTCTTGTATGGGTTTTGGCGGGCAGCATGGTAATTCGAATACCGAATAAACCTTTCAGTCGCCTGTTAAATTAGATAATCCACTATCAGCGCTGGTAGTAAACAAAAAAGGGGACTATCCAATTAGTTCCCTTTATCAGTTTGTTCACTTAAAAAGAAATGTCCTGCTCTGCTCCTAGCCCTGTTCCAGGTGCAATTCGTTTCCTACGGTATAGAAAACCTTACCGCCAACAGGAACCTCAACCCGATCATGCAGGGTGCAGCCTTCTGCTACCACAGCTCCCAGATTAAGTTTCACTCCCTGGCCCAGGGTACAACCAGAGCCTATTACTGAATCTTTAATAATTGTTTTATCCCCTATTTCGGTATTTTCCCAGACCACCGAGTTGCTTATGTAAGCATTATTGCCGATGTGACATCCGGACCCGATTACCACATTACCTTCAAACCTGACATTGTTACCGCAGGTTACACCTTCTCCCAGCAGTACCCGGGAACCTTCGGCAGTTTTGATAATCTTCCCGACAGTATTGGTTTTAACCCGCTGTTGCAGTATATCACCGTGGGCCTGGCAATAGGTAGAAATATTACCTACATCACACCAGTAATCTTTTACCGGTACTCCGTAAAAAGGTGCCCCGATCTTAACCAGATGGGGAAATACCTGTTTACCAAAATCATAAAACTGCCGGGCCGGTATGTGTTTGAATATCTCCGGTTCGAAAATATAAATTCCAGTATTGGCATTATGGCTCAGAGCTTCCTCAGCTCGAGGTTTCTCCTGGAATTTTTCAATCTTTCCCTGTTCATCAGTAATAACCACCCCGAAATGCTCAACTTCATCAACCTCTTTCAGGGCTATACTGGCCAGAGCTCCCTGCTTACGGTGGGCTGCCAGCAGTTGTCCCAGGTCTATATCAGTCAGGGCGTCCCCGCTTATAACTATAAAAGTGTCATCCAAAAACCATTCACAATTCTTAACCCCGCCGGCGGTTCCCATAAGTTCATCTTCCTGTGAATAAACCATGGAAACGTCAAATTCACTGCCATCTCCAAAATAAGAGCTGATATTATCGGCATGGTAGTGGACATTGCAGATTAAATCATCACAGCCATGAGTATGAAGCAGGGTAACTATACTTTCCATCAAAGGGACATTAGCCATTGGTATCATCGGCTTGGGAATCCTGGTGGTCAACGGCATAAGCCTGGACCCTACCCCGGCTGCCATTATCATTGCCTTCATAAATCATACGCCCCCCTGTTGCATAATCAGACGTAATAACATTTATTAGCCGGGCAGACACACGGGTCTGCCCCTACAATCTCTCGCGACATAACCCCTTACTGATTCGGAACGACACCGGGGTCGTTCCCTACAAATTTATCGAAATCATAGAGAAGCTATTCGTATTGCCAGAATACTATGTTACGCATCTTCTTATTAATATACACCAGGAAATCATTACCGGCAATTTATTACTATTTGCCCAGGTGTTTTTTTAACAGCAGGAAGTTGATGCTGTCAACTATAGCCTGCCAGGAGGCTTCAATAATATTCTCGGATACTCCCACGGTGCTCCATTTATCACTTTGATCAGCCGAGTCTATCAATACCCTGACCTTGGCAGCAGTGCCATTTTTGCCATTTAAAACCCTGACCTTGTAATCACTCAGGTGCATTTCTGCTATTTCCGGATAAACTTCATTCAGAGCTTTACGCAGTGAATTATCCAGTGCGTTTACCGGTCCCTCACCTTCGGCAGCAGTATGAACGGTATTCTCACCTACTTGCACCTTTATCATAGCTTCGGCAGTAAATTCTTCTTCCCCTTCGCTTTTCTCCAGAATAATTTTTAAATTTTTTAACTGAAAGAAGTCCTCATACTGGCCAAACGCCTTACGCAGAAAGAGTTCCAGGGAGGCATCAGCCCCTTCAAATTGAAATCCCTGGTTTTCCAATTCTTTAATCTGCTTCATCAACCGCCGGGTTTCAGCATCATAGGCATTGACATCAATATTAAGTTCTTTGGCCTTATACAACAGATTGGACAAACCAGAAAGCTCAGATACCAGAACCCGCCGGTGATTTCCTACCTCTTCCGGGTGTATGTGCTCATAGGTCATCGAGTCTTTCAACAAAGCGCTGACATGGATACCGCCTTTATGGGCAAAGGCTCCATGACCCACAAAAGGCTGGTTGTTATGGTGAGGCATATTAGCAATCTCACCTACGTAATGGGATACTTCGCTAAGGTACTTGAGATTGCCGGCAGGCAAACATTTTAGTCCCATTTTTAATTCCAGATTGGGGATAACTGAACAAATATCACTGTTACCACAGCGCTCGCCATAACCATTTATAGTTCCCTGAACCTGGCGGCATCCCTGCTTTACGGCCACCAGGGAATTGCTTACCGCAGAGCCGGAATCGTTATGGGCATGTATTCCCAGGGGTGTCTGCACCTGCTGCCGTACTTCTTGAACAACTGCTTCAATTTCCCAGGGCATACTGCCACCATTGGTATCACAGAGTATCAGCCAGTCGGCCCCGGCAGCAGCAGCAGTTTCCAGTACCTGCAGGGCATAGTCCCGGTTATTCTTAAACCCGTCAAAAAAATGTTCGGCATCAAAGATTACTTCCAGGTCTTTATCTTTTAAATATGAAATAGTATCACGGATCATATTTAGATTTTCTTCCAGAGTAGTTTCCAGAGCCCGCAGGACATGAAAATCCCAGGTCTTGCCCACTATAGTAATAGTTTTGGCCCCCGATTCTAACAGGGATTTAACGTTACTATCCTGCTTTACCGTAATCCCCGGTTTGCGGGTAGAACCAAAAGCAGCCACCCGGGAATTTTTTAAGTCCAGGAGCTGCATCTGCTTAAAAAACTCCAGGTCTTTAGGATTGCTGCCGGGCCAGCCTCCCTCAATATAGGATACTCCCAGGTAGTCCAGCTTCTGGGCAATCCTAATTTTATCATCCAGGGAAAAGGAAATCCCTTCTCCCTGAGCCCCATCCCGCAGGGTAGTATCATAAATTAAAACATCCAACTTCTTATCCCCAAGGTTTCTACCTCCTAAAAACTAATTAGATGCGTATTAATTCGGGGTTCACAATTAATGTTACTGCTTCCAATGTTTCACGTGAAACATTTTGCCTAAAGAGAAACATCAGCGCTGTTTTCTAATTAACCCTTCATGCCCGGAGGCGACAACCACCAATGAAAATGTGAGCACGTAATCTGTAGGGGCGAACCCATGTGTCCGCCCGCGGGATTGCAGTGGTCGGCCGGGCAGACACACGGGTCTGCCCCTACAAAAACTATAGAATTAATCCACGGAAATCCTAATATAATCCACACAATCCGCGTGAAATAAAGTCTATTTTCTTCTTAATCACCTAAAATATACTCGGCTACCAAATCGCCGGTTTGGACGGTATTAAGTAGTTTTTTGCCTGGTTCCATAAGATCGGGGGTGCGGTAGCCTTCCTCCAGTACCCGGTTAACCGCCTGCTCAATAGCAACCGCTTCCACTTCCCGCTCAAAGCAGTATCTTAACATCATGGCGGCTGACAATATGGTAGCCAGCGGATTAGCCTTATTCTGTCCGGCAATATCGGGCGCACTTCCATGGGAAGGCTCGTATAGTCCCACCTGGCCGCCAATGGAAGCACTGGCCAGCAGACCAATGGAACCAGTCAGCATGGAAGCTTCATCGGTAAGTATGTCCCCAAACATATTTTCGGTTACAATTACATCAAATTGACGGGGATTGCGGATAAGCTGCATGGAACAGTTGTCCACGTACATATGGGTGGTTTCCACATCGGAATATTCAGCAGCCAGCTTAATTACGGTCTCGCGCCACAAACGGGAACTTTCCAATACATTGGCTTTGTCCACTGAGCATAATTTGCTCCGGCGCTTACGAGCCGCCTGGTAGGCAAAGCGTACAATTCTCTCTATTTCATAGGTGGAATAAGTAAGGATATCAGTAGCTTTCTCTCCCCCATCCGGGGTTTTCTCCCGCTTCTTTTCACCAAAATATAGTCCCCCGGTGAGCTCCCGAATAACCAGGATATCTACCCCGGAGATAACTTCCTCCTTCAAGGTAGATGCATGTAACAAGCTAGGGAAAAGAACACAGGGACGCAGGTTAGCATAAAGCTCCAGTTCCTTACGTAATGGTAGTAAGGCCCCAATCTCCGGCCGCAGTTCCACCGGCAGGTTATCCCACTTGGGGCCGCCAATAGCCCCTAGAAGCACGGCATCAGAGCGGCGACATAGTTCCAGGGTGGCAGTCGGCA
>JAQUGU010000146.1 GCA_028683995.1 Syntrophomonadaceae bacterium
CGTAGTGTGTATGGAAGTTAATTATGTACTTATTGAACAAAGAAAAGATTTAAAGAATATGCGGTGTGCCATAAATATATACAGCTTGCCTAAACCCTGGATTCAGGGTAAAAAGGTTGGCGTTCTTAGCCCCAACGGGTACGGAAAAACTACTCTGGTAAAGCTGATTCTAAGCATGGAAAACCCGGATGACGCTAAACTATTCTTAAGCCGGTCAGCTCGGGTAGCCTATGTGAGTCAGGAATTACCCCGGGATGAAAAAGAAAACCTGAAAAGTTTGGTAAAGGATTGACCCCTGGAAAAGCAGAAATCTACTTTTCAATTGCTGGTAGGTATAGGTCAACGTATACTGTCTGGTCTTTAATCTGATATAAAACCAGATACCATTTTTCCACGAACATCTTGTGATATTTATTTGGTGGGATAAATTCTGCCTCCAGAAATGGAAAACGCTCCGGCATTTGGTGAAGAGAACGAATAGCATTCATCAGGTCGTTTTTTACCTCACGGGCGGCGGTGGGACTTTTCTGGGCCAGAAAACGAATATGGCCCGCCAGCATCTGACGAGCACGATCGGAAACAATCACCTTATATTGAGGCGTCTTTTCCATGCTCCACCTCATCAATAATGCCATCCAGATAGCTGTCCAGCTCTTCCGGTGTCACTCCGTTATATCCAGCCAAACGGTCTTCTTCAACAGACAAAAGTTCTTCACGCAGCTTGAGCATTTTTTCGCGGCGGGTAAACGCCTCTATATCCATAACTACAAGATCACCCTCGCCGTTTTTCGTAAGATATACCGGCTCCCCAGTGGACTTGCATAAAGCCGCAATTTCATTGTAATTCTGCCTGATGCTTGCGGATGGTTTAATCTGCATGTCATCAACCCCTCGTAGTAACATTCTAACCATATAATACTACTTTCATGCTATGATATCAATCAACATTTGGGCACAGCCTTTGAAGCCCATTATGAAGCCTCAATACACTGTATATCGTCATTTCCGGGGTTATTTACCCGGTTGGATACTGGATAGGCGTTGAAGTGTTGTTGAGGTTGGAGTTGGTTTAAAGAAGAACGTATTTCTTTCGTATTTATACTACTTCCACCTCTCATGTTTTTACCTCCATGCGCTCGCGTACCAGGAGGCTGTAGACTACCGGGATTATGACCATAGTAAGCAGGGTGGCTATCAGCAGGCCGAAAATTATAGCAATAGCCAGGGGAACAAAAAGACTGCTACCGGACAAAGCCAGGGGCACCAGACCTATGGTGGCGGTCACTGCACTGAGGATAATAGGACGGAATCTGCGTTCTACTGCATCTTCGCAGGCTTCTTCCACAGCCAATCCCCGCGCTCGAGCATCATTTATAAAAGCGATGAGCAGGATAGCGTTGCGGATTACTAATCCGGTAAGGCTTACCATACCAATAAAGGCCATAAAAGAAAGAGGCTGACCAAGTAGCAAAAGTCCCAATATCGAGCCAATTAAGGCCAGGGGGATAGTAAGGAATATAACCAGTGGTTGTATGAAAGAATGGAACTGTATTACTAATATTAAATAAATTAGTAAAAGGGCCAAAAGTGCACCCCGGGTCAGGATGCCAAAATTATCTTTGATTTGTTTATACTCACCATCATAGAGGAGACTAACTCCCAGTAAATCGGCAGAGGATAATTTATCTTTAAGTTCTCTTTCGATTTCTACGGCGCTATAGCCTGGTCTTATATCACTTCTTACTTTAATAGAGTTTTGACCATCATATTTTTTTATACTGGATAACTGGGGTTTAATCTCGATGATAGCGATTTCTTTAAGGGGAACGCTGCGGTTGGAGTAAGCAGATTTGATACTAAAGTTCTCTAGCTGCTGACGAGAATCTATATCCGAGCGCAACAGGATATTATATTGCTCCCCTTCCTGGCGTAATACCGAAGCCCGTGCCCCCTCCAGAGCCAGGCTGATCTGGCGTTGCATATCATAGTTGCTAATGCCCAACCGACTGGCTTTTTCAGCATCCGCCTGAACAACCAGTTGCTGTATTTCTTTTTCCCCATCATCTTCAACATTGCGAGAACCAGGTATTTGTCTTAGTTTATTCTTAATCAACTGGGCGGCCTGGCGCAAGTTTTCTCGCTGTTCTCCACTTATTCTCACCTGTACCGGGGCTACCGGAAAAGCTTTTTCCAACAATTTTACCTTAATACTACCGGCACTAATCTGGCTATCCAGTTTTTCCTGGAGGTAACTGGTCAATTCCTCGTTGTTTTGAAAACGTTCACCCCGCTGAGGTCGGATGCGCAGCATAACCTGGGCAAAATCTTCAGCTTGTGGGGAAACTGGCAGCGTTATATAGAACTTGGGTACACCACTGCCTACTGAACTGGTATAGGCTAACACTTCTCCTTCCCGGGAAAGAATATCTTCCACCTGTACCAGCAATTCTTCGGTCCTGGCCCGGGTAGACCCCGCCTGAGCATTAATATCAATATATAACAGGTCCTTGTCCGCCGAGGGGAAGAACTGCAAGCCCATAAAAGTAAGCGCATATACAGCCAGACCAAAAATAAGCAGGGAAGCAATAATAGCAGTCTTTTTTCTGGCCATACTCCCGTGTAATAAATAAGCAAAAAAGTTCCTCAGCCACTCATCGCGCCGATGCTGGCCCGCACTAAAAAAGCGATAGGCCATAGCCGGAGTAATAAGCATAGCTACAACATATGAAGCAGCCAGTGATATTACGACAATCTGAGGTAAACTCTGGAGAAATTCCCCCGGTGCTCCGGGAAGTACAAAAATTGGAGAAAAGGCAATAATAATGACCAGGGTGGCGGTAAGAATAGGTATGGCTGCCTGTTTAAGCCCCTGCAGACAGGCTTCCATTCGCTTCAGGCCCTTATCCAAGCCTACCTGGATGGCATCTACCATTACAATAGCATCATCGACCAGGATGCCTAGAACAATAATCAAGGCGGCAATCGATATTTCGTGTACCTTGATTCCCAAAAGGTACATGGCCATAAAACTGAGCATAATGGATAGCGGAATAGCAGTGGAAGCTACCAGGGCATTTTTCCATCCCATTCCCAGCAGCACTACGATTATAACTAGAATTATGCCTTCCAATAGATTACGCAAGAAACGGTAGATGTTTTTGTTTACTTCGTCAGGCTGAAATAAAACCTGGTCTATCAACAGGTCATGGGGAGCTTCACTTTTTAGTTGTTCCAATTCATCCTGAACCTTTTCTCCTACCAGGATAATATTCTCTTCCGATTCAAAATAACCGGTTAACAAAAGAGCCGATTGGCCGTTGTGCCGGGTCAGGGGACGTTCGGGTTCAACTTTCCAGCGAATGTTGGCGATGTCTTTTAGTCTCTTTACACTCCCGTCTGGCAAAACCCCTATGATACTGTTTTCAATATCATCCAGAGAATTGAACCAGCCAGGAATTTGGACATTAGTCTTAATGCCTTCTTCTACAACGGCGCCTGGTGGAATTACCACATTCTGGGCCTGCAGAATTTTAAATAATTCTTCCAGGGACAGGCCGCTCGATACCAGGCGGGTATGGTCGATTTCCACCTCTATCCGCTTTTTTTCTTCCCCAAAGGTTTCAAACCGGGCTATCCCCTCTACCTGCTCCAGCCTTTTTTTGAACTTCTCGGCCATAGCCGCGAGTTCTTCCGGATTATAATGCTGCCCGGAAAGACTGATGATAATTCCTGCAGTTTCCGCCAAATCGGTATTGATCTGAACGGGTAGGCACTCCGGGGGCAATTCTCTTTGGGTATCAGTTAAAACCCGGCGCAATTCGTTCCAAGATTTTTCCACCGGGGCATCATTTTGCAGCTGCAGCACTACTACGGAAACACTATTCTTGCTGTAAGACTCAGTGAAATCATGGGCCGGTAACTTACGAATGTTACTCTCAATTACCCGGGTTACCAGTCTCTCCACTTCCTGAGGTGAGGCCCCAGGATAGATGGTGCTAATCATAGCTACCGGAGCAGAAACCTCCGGGCTTTCTTGCTTGGGCAGGAGGTAATAGCTGTAAAGGCCCAGAGCCAGACTGAGAATAATAAAAACAGTAATAAACCTGCTGCTGCCAATTATTTTAGATAAAATCCCCCGAATCATCTTTTCCCCTCAATTCATAAGAGCGCTAGTTTCTATTAATATGGCCTTATTTATTGTTAGTGATTCGAGGGGATTAAGATTTATTATATCAGCGCTTTCTCCAGCTGTCTGATTAAAAAGCATTCCTGTAATCCATGAAATGGTCTTTGAAAATTAAAAAACCCCCTGATATGATTTGAGTGTGCCAAGCAAAACGCACAAAAATCATAAAATCAGGAGGGTTTTAAGCATTGAGGCCATTTGCAAGAACAAGCGATTTGACAATGTTATCGTAGGAATGGAGCCCACAGGTCTTAGCTTTACCTGAATATATACTGGGTGTGCTGGGACTCCATGGCCCTGGTGATATAGCGGCTAAAGGGGTAAACGGCCAGAATTAGCATCAATAATGAGGGAAAGATGATGATTAGAAGAGGATGTTCGGGAAAGAGCCTATTGTTAAGTCCGAAAATCAGGGGTAAATGAAATAGTTCGTAAAGC
>JAQUGU010000147.1 GCA_028683995.1 Syntrophomonadaceae bacterium
CGGTCATAGGCTGAATGCCTGCTTCAATAACCGCATTCCATTCCTTTTCACTGGCCTCATCAAAGGGTTTCCTTAAACCTACTACTACATTTAGGCCACTTTCCTTAAGGTTCTGGGCTTGAGCATGACCCTGAGAGCCGAAACCCATAACCCCTATGGTCTTACCCTTCAAAAGATTTAGATTTGCATCTGCATCATAATACATTTTTGCCATTATAAATAACCTCCTTAAATCTATCAGCTTACCGGGTATTTACCCGGCTGCATCACTACTTAATTTCTCCCCGCACCATAGCCACTACACCAGTACGTACCAGCTCAATGATACCGAAAGGCTTTAACGATTCCACTATGGCATCAATCTTGCCACCATCTCCGGTAACCTCTATAATCAGGGAGGTTTTGCCTATATCTACAATACGAGCCCGGAAAATATCTACAATCTGCACTATTTCAGCCCGGACATTAACATCAGCTTTAACCTTTATCAGTACCAGTTCCCTCTCCACTGAACGCTTATCGGTAATGTCCACTATTTTTATAACATCAACCAGCTTATAGAGCTGTTTGGTTACCTGTTCCAAAATTCTTTCATCACCCATTACCATGATGGTTATACGTGATATACTGGGGTTTTCTGTTTCCCCTACTGCCAGGCTTTCAATATTATAGCCTCGCCGGCGAAATAGAGTAGTTACCCGGGTAAGTACGCCAGGGCGATTCTCAACAATAACCGCTAATGTATGTCTTCTCATATTTCGTCACCCCCCAGCATATGGGAGAGAGAGCCTCCTGGTGGTACCATGGGATAAACATCAGCTTCCCTTTCCACCATAATATCCAGAACCACGGGGCGGTCAGTCACCTGCAAAGCTTGCTCCAGAGCCTGATTTAGTTCCCCTTCCTGGCTCACTCTCAGGCCAATAGCCCCGAAGGCTTCAGCCAGTTTCACAAAATCGGGCTGATGGCTCATATCGGTATATGAATAGCGTCCTCCATAGAAAAGACCCTGCCACTGCCTGACCATACCCAGAAACTGATTGTTTAGTATACAAACTATAATCGGTAATTGGTATTGTACCGCAGTAGCCAGTTCCTGAATGTTCATCTGAATACTGCCGTCTCCGGCTATATCTATAACCGGAAGGTCGGGCCGGCCAATCTTGGCCCCGATGGCTGCGGGAAGGCCATAACCCATGGTTCCCAGTCCCCCGGAAGTCAGGAAAGTACGGGGATGTTCAAATTTGTAGTGCTGGGCCGCCCACATCTGGTTCTGTCCCACTTCGGTGGTAATAATTGCGTTACCCCGGGTAAGGTCATATATCTTCTCGACAACGTTCTGAGGCATTATGCGCCCCTCACTGGAGGTACCGTAACGCATGGGGAACTCTTTTTTCCAGCGGTCAATAGTCTGGTGCCATTCCCAGTATTCTGCGACTTCTTCCAATCCCTGGTTGATGCCCTGCAATACTTCCTTTACCTGTCCAACTATAGGAACATGTACATCTACATTTTTGCCAATTTCAGCAGCATCTATGTCAATATGAATTACCCGGGCATGGGGAGCAAAGGTGGCAATATTGCCAGTAACCCGGTCATCAAAACGTACCCCTACCGCAATCAGCAGATCAGACTCGCCGATAGCATAATTAGCATAACGAGTTCCATGCATACCTAGCATACCCAGATTAAGATAGTTGTTACCAGGAAAAGCACCCATTCCCATCAGGGTGGTGGTAACTGGTATTTTACGTTTCTGGGCTAATTCTGTTAACTCCGCCGCGGCATTAGAAGAAATAACCCCTCCACCAGCATAAATAACCGGGCGTTTAGCGTTTTTAATCAACTCCACTGCGGAAATAACCTGGCCGGAATTATACCCCTTCAAAACCCGGTAACCACGCAAATTAACTTCCACTTCTTCCGGTTTATAGTCTATGCTTCTTTCCATTACATCTTTGGGCAGGTCAACCACTACCGGGCCAGGCCGGTTGGTACTGGCCACATAAATGGCCTCTTTTACCGTTCGAGCCACATCTTCAGTTCTTTCCACCAGGTAATTATGTTTGGTTATGGGCATGGTAATACCGGTTATGTCAGCTTCCTGAAAGGCATCCCGGCCAATTAAAGGCGTCCCCACCTGTCCGGTAAAACAGACCAGGGGAATGGAATCCATATAGGCAGTAGCAATACCGGTAACCAGGTTAGTTGCTCCCGGACCCGAGGTTGCTATACAAACTCCAACCCTTCCTGTTGCTCGCGCATAGCCATCAGCGGCATGGGCCACCCCTTGTTCATGACGGCCCAGGATATGGCGAATACTGGACTCAAATAGCGCATCATAGATAGGAAGAACCGCGCCCCCGGGATAACCAAATACAGTGTCAACTCCTTCTTCCTGCAAACATCGCAGTAAAATCTCTGCTCCCTTTAACTGCACCTGAACTCACCTCCGCAATGATAATTCAAATTATAAAAATAGCGGGCTTTTGATGGCCCGCTTAACTTTAATCTCTCCGGCTATTTTTTGAAAATAGCTCCGGAACTGGCTGATTGTACCATCTTAGCATATCTTTTCATATATCCGCTTTTAATATTTAGTTCAGGGACTTTCCAGCGGGCTTGTCTCTTTTCCAGTATTTCTGCGTCTACCATAAGGTCCAGCCGGCAGGCCGGAATATCTATTCGTATAAGGTCCCCTTCCTCTATAAGGGCAATTATTCCCCCTGCTGCTGCTTCCGGGGATACGTGTCCTATGGAGGCTCCCCGGGTAGCTCCGGAAAAACGTCCATCGGTTATAAGGGCCACCTCTTTATCCAGTCCTATTCCTGCTATAGCCGCGGTGGGGGTAAGCATCTCCCGCATACCAGGTCCCCCCGCCGGTCCTTCATAACGTATGACAATAACATCCCCGGCCACAATCTTACCTGCCAGGATAGATTCTACCGTTGCTTCTTCGGAATCAAAAACCCGGGCCGGGCCTTCATGATACATCATCTCTTGGGCAACTGCACTCTTTTTAACTACGGCCCCCTGGGGAGCCAGGTTACCAAATAGTATGGCCAAACCGCCAGTCAAGCTATAAGGGTTATCAAGCGGTCGGATAACATCATAGTCCAAGACCGGAGTAGAAACAATATTCTCGCCTACAGTTTTGCCGCTAACGGTCATACAGCCGGTATTAATCAGACCCTTTTGGTTCAGTTCATTAAACATAGCCTGAATACCACCTGCCCAGTAAAGGTCTTCCATATGATGCTCACCTGCCGGACTTAATTTGCACAGGTGAGGAGTAGCAGCACTAATTTCATTGAATAAATTAAGGTCAATTTTTACACCCGCCTCAGCGGCTATGGCCAGCAGGTGTAATACTGAATTGCTGGAACAGCCTATAGCCATATCCAAACGTATCGCATTCTGAAAGGCATCGGCAGTCATTATATCCAGAGCTTTAATGTCCTGTTCCCATAGCTGCATAATCTGCATCCCTGCCTTTTTGGCCAGCCGTATCCTCTCCGAGTAGACCGCCGGGATGGTGCCATTACCGGCCAGAGCCATACCCAGGGCTTCGGTCAAACAGTTCATGGAATTGGCGGTAAACATACCGGAACAGGAACCACAGGTGGGGCAAGCGTTTTCTTCCAGATCAGCCAGCTCTTCCATGCTCATGCGCCCGGCTGCCGCAGCACCTACTCCCTCAAAAACCTGGGTCAGGCTGACTGCTTTTCCTTTTACTCTGCCGGCTAGCATGGGACCACCGCTTATAAATATGGAAGGCAAGTTTAAGCGGGCTGCTGCCATCAGCATACCCGGTACTATTTTATCACAGTTGGGTATAAATACCAGAGCGTCAAAGGCATGCGCGATAGCCATAATCTCGATCGAGTCAGCTATGATTTCCCGGCTGCCCAGAGAATATTTCATGCCGATATGATTCATAGCGATGCCATCACAAACACCAATGGTTTGAAATTCCATAGGAGTACCCCCGGCCAGGCGTACGCCAGCTTTTACCGCCTCGGCAATTTTATCCAGGTTGATGTGACCGGGTATAATATCGTTTTTAGAGTTTACTATTCCTATTAGAGGGCGGGACATCTCCTCATCGGTAAGCCCCAGAGCTTTAAAAAGAGACCGATGGGGTGCCTTTTCCAGGCCCTTTTTGGCCAAATCACTGCGCATGCTAGTCACCTCCAATTATAATTCACGCGGGTCATGTACCTTATTGTAGGGGCAGATCCATGTGTCTGCCCGCGGTTTGGCAGATACCTTTCCGTTTGTTATCACCCATCTGTTCGAGGCAACCCGCGGGCGAACACATAGGTTCGCCCC
The DNA here is from genome assembly GCA_028683995.1 of Syntrophomonadaceae bacterium. GTDB lineage: Bacteria > Bacillota > Syntrophomonadia > Syntrophomonadales > Syntrophomonadaceae > UBA4844. Next base: position 4,333 of record JAQUGU010000147.1, read on the forward strand.
TACAGATTACGTGCCCTTAATTCAGTGTTTTTCATAAAATTTCACTGTACTCAGTGTCTATTTCTACTTAAATATAACTGCTTCCGGGCCTTCAGCTTCTTTAACCAGTTCCCGGAACTCGCCCAGGAGAGTAGCAAATACTGATCCTGGTTTACCATCGCCGATTACCCGACCATCAATGGTGGTTACCGGAATTAATTCCGCGGCGGTTCCCGTTAGGAAGACCTCAT
>JAQUGU010000148.1 GCA_028683995.1 Syntrophomonadaceae bacterium
ATTTCTTTGAGGTTTACAATAGGAAAATGAATAAGTCGATTAATAATTGAATTGGCCATGGAACTTATAACTTTTTCCTCGTGGGAGGAAATCGTCCCTAACCGGTTATATGCCCTTTTTAGCTCATTCTGTTTTATCTCTTCTCCTAATGATTTCAGGGCAGTAATTACCGGAACTATATAAAGACCTGCCAACCATTCATTAAAAACATCGATTTCCGCAGTAATAATACGCTCCGCTTGCCTTATCGCTTTCTGTTTTTCCAGGTAATTGGCATCTACTACACCCTGCAGATCATCTATATCATAAATAAAAACGCCGTCAATCTCCTTTAAGGAGGGATTAATATCCCGGGGAACGGCTATATCAATCATAATTATTTTTCTACCCTGCCTGGATTCCAGTACCTCTTTACAATTATCCGGACGGATAACATAGTGGCTGGCAGCGGTACAACTAATAATAATATCAGTCTGGTTCATTTCTGTAGCCAACAGGTCGAAACGAACAGCACGTCCATTAAAAGTCCGGGCCATAACCTCGGCTTTATCATAAGAACGATTGGAAACTATAACTGACTGTACTCCGTTCTCCATCAAGCAACGAGTGGTGAGTTCACTCATTTCACCTGCTCCTACTACCATTACCGTTTTTCCCTGCAGGGAACCCAAATTGCGCCGGGCCAGCTCAACCGCGGCATAAGGTACTGACAGGGGTTGTTTGTTAATCTGGGTTTCCGTACGTACTTTTTTACCAACGTAAATAGCTTTTTGAAAAAGGGTATTAAGCACCCCGTCAGAAGCACCTGCCTGTACTGCTTCTTGATAAGCATCTTTCACCTGGCCTAATATCTGGGATTCGCCTACAATCATGGAATCCAGTCCCGCTGCTACCCTGAACAGGTGAAAAATAGCATCATAACAATTGGGCTGGTAAAGGTATTGTTCCAATTGCCGGTTGTCCATACCACTATACTGGGACATAAAATCTTTCAACACTTCCATGCCCCGCTCAATGTCGGGAGTGGTAGCGTATATTTCGGTGCGGTTGCAGGTGGTTAGTATTACCGTTCCTTCAATAGCAGTATTATCTTTAAAAAACTCGTAAGCAGTATTAAGATTAGCTCCACAGAAAGCAAACCTCTCCCTGATATTAACTGGAGCTGTCTTATGGTTTAGCCCTGCCAGGAGGACATACATTGTTCCATCCGCTCCTTTGCCCTCTCTCTCTCCCCTGCCTTAAGCAAATCCAGAATATCCGAATCTGCCAGAGCTTCAAAAATCCTTTTCCGTCTTTCGATATCAGTAACTGCCTGTTTAATAGGCTCTCGCTGCTCTCCCAGGAAATCAACAAACTCTCCGTATTCTTCCCCGATAAGTTCTTCCAGTTGTTCCCGCAATTTCCTGGCAAACATGGGGCTCTTACCCTCGGTGGATATTGCCACTACCAGTGAATTTCTCCGTACTACGGCGGGAACATAAAAATCACAGTTAGGAGGGTCATCGACAGCATTTACCAGTATCCCTCGTTCTCTACACCATTTAGCTACCATCCGGTTGGTATCCATATCATTGGTGGCCACAAAGACCATAAAAACATTGTCCAAATCACTATCTACTATTTCTCTGGCCTGCCAGCTAATTAAGCCCTGATTTGACCACAGCCGGATTAAATCTCCGGCTGTTGGGCTAATTACATTAATATTAGCTTCACACTCCAACAGGTCGGCTATTTTCCGTTCAGCCACCTGACCTGCACCGACTACCAGACAGTTCTTACCTGACAAGCTGAGAAATACCGAAAATAAATGTGCCATATAAAATACCTGCCCATTCCTGTTAAAAAAAAAGGTCTGCAGCCAGACCCATTATTCGTCCTTTTTTTCCTCCAGTTCATCGATATCTTCTTCTTTCGCCTTCCTGAAGTTCTGTAGCGCCTTCCCCATAGACTGTCCTACCTGGGGCAGTTTACCGGGTCCTACTATAATCAATACTATGACCAGAATTAAAAGCAATTCCCATGGTCCAAAGTTTCCAATTAAGCCAAACAAGGTATTACCTCCTTTGTAATTAACTTCCCCGTAATAAAATCAACCCCATATTGACCCTTATCTTTAGTGTTATTATGACAAAAAGCAATTATTTTGTAAAGGACAAGCCGCCAGGCCAAATAAAGGAATATCAAAGCATTACTCCGTTTCTTCAGCCACCTCCGTCTTTCTTGGTTTGGCATATTTTGATACCCATATACTGATTTCATAGAGCAGGTAGACCGGACCAGCCATCATCATCTGGGAAATAGGATCGGGGCCGGGAGTAAGAGCTGCTGCCAGTATTACAATAACCAGCAAAGCATATTTGCGGTTACGGGCCATCGCTTCATATTTTACAATTCCTAGCTTGGTCAGAAAAAAGACCACCACTGGTAATTCAAAAACTAGTCCAAAAGGAATAGTAAAGGCCAGTACAAATGAAACGTACTGGTCAACCTTGAACATAGTTTCCAAATTCTCCCCGGCTATATATATAAAGAAATTTAAAACCAGACGCAAAATACCAAAATAGGCAAATAAAACTCCAATGGTGAATAGCCCTACCGCCAGGGGAATAAAAATATAAACATACTTTCTCTCGGACGGATACAGGGCCGGTTTTATAAATCTCCAGAAAGCCCAAACAACTACGGGAAAGGCAATAATAAAGCCGCCGTAAAAAGAAAGCTTCAGCTTAACAAAAAAGGCCTCGGTCACTCCGGTTACTACCAGGTTTTCATTCAATGAACGCAAGGGGGAAGCAATAATTGTCAGGATCTGTTCGCTATAATAAAAGCAGAACACAGCGGCAACAATAATGGCGACAAACGCTATTATTAGCGAGGTTCGCAATGCTTCCAGGTGTTCGATTATAGTCTGTTTATCTTCTGCCGACATATCTCTTAACGCCACAGGATTACTCCTCTATTCTTAATATTCTCGGGCTATAATAAAATTAGCTATGTCATACAGGTTTTTTTTAACCGGTAAATCAGGCAGTACGTCCAGTTGTTTTTGTGCTTTTAGCGCAAAATGTTGAGTTGCATAATAAGCATAATCAATGCCATCAGAATCGCTAATTATTTCAATAATACGTTCAGCCTTATTAATACAGGCTTCCGGCGAAGAAAGCAACTGAGCCAGTTCTTGCCCATTGGGGTCATGCCTGAGAGCATATAAGGCAGGTAAAGTTATTACCCCCTGTCTAATATCACTTCCGGTAGGCTTACCCAAAGTTTCCTCATCAGCAATGATATCTAAAATATCATCGGTAATCTGGAACCCCATGCCCAGGTAGTAACCATAATTCCTGAGAGCTATAATCTCCTGCAGGGGAGCATGTCTTATCATGGCGCCCAGCTCACAGCTTACCGATATTAACAGTGCCGTCTTACGTTCAATCCGGCGCAGGTAATTCTTTAAGCCTAGATTAACATTATAACAGCTTAACATCTGAATAATCTCGCCTTCGCAGATTTTCATACTGGCCCGGGCCAGTACATCTATCAGATCACTGCGTTGATAAGTAGATATGATTGAAAGTGAGCGGGCAAAAACATAATTACCGGCATAAATGGATACCCGATTCCCCCATCCACTTTTTACGGTTTCCGTACCCCGGCGGATAGATGAATTATCAATAACATCATCATGAACCAGGGTAGCCATGTGGATTAACTCCAGGGCTACCGCCGCCGGAATAATTTCTGCCAATTCTTCTCCGTAAAACCTGGCTGCCAGCAGAGCAAATGCTGGCCGTAACCTTTTGCCTCCAGCCTTAATCAGGTGTACCGAGGCCTGGTTCATAATATTAATAGAGCTATCCAGATTATCAGCCAAACCAGATTCAACCAGTGCCAGTTCTTCTTCTACTAATTTAAAAAAATTTACCTCAGGCATATATCTCTCCTTGGAGCAATTATTATTATTATAAAATCTAATTGAACAAAATCCAACAATTCTCTATGCATAACGGTGATATAAATCATTGGGTATATTAGTGAGATCAAGTACCTTACCAACCATAAAATCAACTATCTCATCTATGCTCGTTGGTTTACTATAAAAACCGGGCATAGCTGGAACTATATGAACACCCGTTTCTGAAAGCAGCAACATATTACGAAGGTGTATGGTACTCAGGGGTGTTTCTCGAGGAACCAGAATTAATGGTCTCCTTTCCTTGAGCATAACGTCTGCCGCCCGGGTTATTAAATTATTAGAACTTCCATGGGCTATGGCTGACAAAGTTGACATACTGCATGGCATTACCATCATACCATTACTCACAAAAGAACCGCTGGCCACCGGAGCAGCTATATCATCATTATCATAATATACCAGATTACTTCCGGGAAGTTGTTGGTAAAAAGTTTGAGCCCGGCCAGAACTAAAATCCCAGTCCAATTCCTGTTCCAATACTATACAGGCAGCATCGCTGGCAATAAGGTGTACTTCAAATTCCCTTAATAATAATTCCCGAGCCATGCGAATCCCATAAATTACCCC
>JAQUGU010000149.1 GCA_028683995.1 Syntrophomonadaceae bacterium
GTATTAGATTGTTCTCTTTTTAATAATAAATTCCTCTTTTTTAGTATTTTTACATAATTAGTCAGATTATAACCATATTCACTTTTAATTTGTCCCAGGATAAAATCCAGGAATTGTCGGCGCTTTCCGGGTGACCCTTTAATTAAATACAAATCGTCTGGAGTAAAGAGCACCACCCGCAGACGATCGTTATTATTAAAACTAGTTTTTTTGGAGTTAAGGGTAAGATTCTTCCCCTCTTTTAAATTATACCTTAAAACTGCTTCGATATCTCTATCGTTATAGTTATAACGGCCCCGCACAATAAAATTTTCTTTCTCATACTGAACCATATTCTTATCCTGGCCCACACGAAAGGAACTACCGGTACTCAGTACATAAATTGACTCCAGTATGTTAGTTTTACCCTGGGCATTAGCGCCCAGCAATATATTCAAACCAGGTCCGGGCTGGTAGTCCAGCCTGGCAATATTCCGAAAATCTCTGGCTTCTACTTGCCTTAGTTTCAAAGTATGAAAATCACTCTCCTAGCTGGTTGTTCGCAGGGGAACCAGAACGTAAAGATAATTATCCTTTTTGGGATTTTGAATTAATGCCGGGCCCAGGGCACCTGATAATTGTATTTCGATTTCTTCACATTCACCCGTGAAAATTTTTATTACATCAAGAAAATAGTTGGTATTAAAAGCTATTTGGATATCATTATCCCCGCTTAGCTTTATGTCCTCTATTACTTCCTCTATCTCACCCATCATCTCGGAATAGGCATTTACCAGTATTTCATTTTCGTTGATATTGAAACGGACATATTGAATTTTTAGTTTATCGTCAGTGGGCATGGTACGTGCTCTTTCCAGAGTATTGGCTAAAACCGCGGTATTAACTTTAAACGAGGTACTGAAGGCTGAAGGTATAACCTGGTCATAGTTGGGATACTGCCCCTCAATTAAACGAGAGAGAAGGATAAAACTATCCTTGGAAAATATCACGTTGTTTTCACTGAAAGCAATGGTTATAACTTCATCATTGTCGTCCAGTATACGTAATAGTTCGTTAACTGAACGGGTTGGAATTATAAATTTGAAAGGTTCTATTTCCTCTCCATTCAGGATATGGGTAAAACAAGCCAGGCGATGAGTATCTGAAGCTACTATTTTAAGGGTATTACTGCTCATTATATCAAAAAGAACCCCGGTAAAAACCTGACGAAAATGGGTAGCAGCTGCAGCAAAGGAAGTTTTTCGCAGAGCCTCTTTCAGTATTCTCGAGGGAATGGTCATTTTTTCCTGCATTTTCTCCAGGGGTAAATCAGGGTATTCGTAATCCCGGTAGGTGTTAATGGAACCGGATGAGCGGCCATAGTTTATATTAAGCTTGGCCTTGTCTTTATTTAGTTCCAGAGTTACCGGACCATCAGGCAGCAGTTTAATGAAATCAGCAAAATAATGGGCATTTACCAGTACTGAACCAGGCTCGATTATTTCTACACTACTGCTTGAGGCTTTAATGCCTATTTCCATATCGGTGGCGGTCATTACCAGTCCTTTATCTAAACTGGCTTCAATCAGCAATCCTGCTAGTACCGGTATAGTGTTTTTAGTAGATGCTGCCCGATAAACTAGAGTGGTAAGCGAGGATAAATCTCTTTTTTCCATAGTTAATTTCATAATTCTACCTCCAATAACTTTTTGACCACTGGGTGGGCCTGGTCTTATTTATTTATTAACAAGCTAGTAGTAGTAGTAGTAGGGGCCAAAAATATGTGGATAAACCTTATAAAGTCATGTGGCCACGGAGCTTGTCCCCTGGATAAACGTGTGGAAAAGATGTCCTGGTCAGGTGACGAAGTTGGGATCTATTTTTTTACATAAATCATTAACCGCAGCGGATAGTTCCCCATCAGTTTTTAAAGTTAGCTCTATTTTTTCATTAGCATGCATAACCGTAGTATGATCCCGGCCTCCGAACTGCTCTCCGATTTGGGGGAATGATGCATCAGTTAGCCGACGGCACAGGTACATGGCTATTTGCCGGGGATAAACCACATGTTTATTACGTTTTTTAGACAACAGTTCGCTTATTTCTATACCATAGTATTTCGATACGGTGTTTTGAATAGATTCTATAGTTATTTTCTTAGGCTGGGGCGGGGGTAGTATATCTTTTAAGGCCTCACTGGCAGTAGTCATATTAAGAGGTTTATTAGTTATAGTGGAGTAAGCTATCAGACGAACTAAGGCCCCTTCCAGTTCACGAATATTACTGTCAATGTAATTGGCGATATAGTCCAGTATATCGTAAGGAACATTAAAATTTTCAATTTGGGCTTTTTTCCTTAATATTGCTACCCGGGTTTCCAGGTCAGGGGGCTGAATATCAGTTATCAATCCCCATTCAAAGCGGGAGCGCAAGCGATCCTCCAGAGTAGGAATATTACGCGGGGGTCGGTCACTGGAAATAACCACTTGCTTATCAGCTTCATAAAGGGTATTAAAGGTATGGAAAAACTCTTCCTGAGTTCTTTCTTTGCCGGCTAAAAACTGAATATCATCTACCAATAGGACATCTACCCCGCGGTATCTGTTACGGAAACCGGCCATGTTATCATCCTTAATGGAACCGATAAGTTCATTGGTAAACTGTTCGGAAGATACATAGACCACTGCAGAGGCAGGCCTTTTCTTGATAATATGATGGCCAATAGCCTGCATCAGATGAGTTTTCCCCAAGCCTACACCACCATAAATAAATAGAGGGTTATATGCTTTAGAAGGAGATTCCCCTACTGCGTAACAGGCGGCATGGGCAAAACGATTGCTATTACCAACCACAAAGGTATCAAAGGTATATTTGTGGTTAAGTGAAGGAAACATTCCCTCCTTTTCAATCTGGGATTCAGTACTAATTATTAACTCCATTTCCTGGTTGGTACGGCTGCGTAGTTTATTCTGCAGGTTGTCAAGGTAACGGGATTCAATCCATTCCTTAGTAAGGGAATTGGGAACACTGATATATACCCGGTCATTACGAACCGTCTCAAATTTAACCATGGAAAACCAGATGTCAAAGCTGCTTGCATCTATCTCTTCAGCCAGTGATTGTAAAACTTGATTCCAGATGGCTGAATAGTTATATTCCTGGGTCATTAAATGATTCCTCCTGTGTACTTGTGGAAAAAATAGCTGTTGAAAAAACAAATATTGTGGATATTGTCGGGGATAATGCAAAAAATAAGCAAAGTGTTTAGGGTGATAGATGAAAATATAGTATAATCATAGCAGATTAGTAAAGATATTTGAAGTATTTACAAAGCGACGAAATCTTGACATTAAGGGCATGCAATCAATATAATTATAAAGTGCTGGAAAAATCGAGGAGGCTTGGAAATAATGAAAAGAACATTTCAACCCAAAAACCGGCAGAGAAAGAAAGAGCACGGTTTTAGAAAACGGATGTCTACCGCCAGTGGCAGAAAAATACTGGCCAACCGTAGAAAGAAAGGTAGAAAGTCCTTATCTGCATAGGTCGTTTTTGCGACCTATTATTTTACCTGGGAAAAGAGGGCAGCTATGCTTAACCGGATATTTCGAATAAGCAAGAGCAAAGATTATCAGCAGACATACCGAAATGGCCTTAAAATTCCAGGGAAATATTTAATCGCCTATATCTCTGCTAACGGTATGAGCAAAAACCGCTTTGGGGTTGTGGCCAGTAAAAAGGTAGGCAATGCGGTTAAGCGAAATAAAGCCCGGCGACGTCTGCGGGCTATAGCCCGGGAAAGCCAGGGACAATTAAGCCAGGGATATGACATTATAATCATAGCCCGCCATAGCATGGTTGGGGCGGATTATAATAGGATAGAAAAAGATTTTTATACGGTTATGAAGAAGGCCCGGTTATGTTAAAAAGCTTAATGATTTTTTTAATAAAAACATATCAAAAAGCAACCTTTTTTAAGCCTCCTTCTTGCCGTTTTTATCCTTCCTGTTCAAGTTATTCCATTGAGGCGATTGAGAAATATGGAGCGATCAAAGGAGGATGGTTGGCTGCAAAAAGAATATCCAGGTGTCATCCTTATAATAGTGGTGGATATGACCCGGTACCCTGAAAGCCAGGGCTGGATAAGACAAGCTGTTTAGCCAGGGCTTGAGTTTTTTAAAGAATTAGCCGGGTTGTTTTCATTCTGGAAGAGATGACCGACAAGGGGCAGGGCAATATTCGCTTAGCTTAGAGCACTAAGGGAGGTGAACCCTGCTATCAGCAATGATACGCAGGAGTAGTTTTGTGGCATTCGTTTGTACAGTGGTTTGCTGATGTAATCCAATTCATGTACGGATTAACAGTCAGCCTGGGTGTGCCTAATTATGGACTGGCAATAATTTTTATGACCATAGCTATTAAGCTGGTGCTGTTTCCGATTACCCAAAAACAGCTGAAATCAATGCGCGGGATGCAGGAAATACAACCCAAGC
>JAQUGU010000150.1 GCA_028683995.1 Syntrophomonadaceae bacterium
TCCACAAAGAATAAAACTGCCCACCAGCCAAAATGAACTTATATTCAATAATTGCCAGCAGGACAGCAAAAAATCTTTAATCATTGGCAGTATCCAGAGCAACCTTAACTGCTCCTTCAATTACCCTTCGGCTTAATTCATCAAAACGTTCTTTCTCATTGATGATCAATGTTCCACGGCTTATTGGCCCGTATTTAGGCAGATAGTCAAAATCCTTGCCCATATAGTATATTTTCAGGTCTATCCGCTGGGGATGTTTAGCCGCCAAATCTCGCAAAACATCTCCATAGCCGTCACAGCAAGAGCAAGTATTGATAAATTCTACTTTAACCTTTTCCATTTGTACATCCCCTCTTGTATAATTTTTTATTATATATTTCATTCATTTTAGTTAACCGCATATATTATACTCTTATAAACAAATATTCGTCAATTTAATTGTATGAATGTTTTAACCATGCTTTTACTGGAATTAGTATAATTAACGGTTAATATATTTATAATTAATTATGCCGGCGCGCCATAAAATAAAACCTCTAAACTGATGCTTATTTTTTACACCAGCTTGGAGGCAAATGGAGAAGGCAACAGCCTGTCATTGTAAGGTGCTACAATAACAGGCTGGATTCAACTTCTATCCGAGTATAAGTTTAATTAATTTTACACCCCTCGTTTACTATGCAAGTATTTCTAAAAAGGCGCTAATCCTGGTATTTATCTGTCCTGTGTCTGCCTGAGAATAATCAGTTTCCAGGCAAAGATAAGGGAGATGGTTTTTTTTGGTTACGAATTTCTTTACCCGATCAGATTCAATAGCAAAAGTATGGCATGCCTGGAGGATTACTTCTATCACCCCATCGACACTGTAGTCCTCGAGCATTTCTTCCATCGCTTCGATTCTTGCAGGATTGGGACTCATCACTGAACAATTAACCCGCAGGTATTTTTCGGCCAGGGCTAAACAAGGATCTTTGCTTTCATCTACCAAATCTTTCTGGGCTCTTGGCCCGCAGCAGTTTTCAAAGCCGACAATATCAGCGCCTAATTCCTCGATCTGGCGAATTATCTTCTCTCTTACTCCGCCAGTAGGACAGCCGGTGATCAAAATCCGGGGTCGCGAAGGTTTAGTCTTGAAGTTATCCTCGTAGTCCTGGCGTAACTCCGCCGTCCGGTTTTCCAAAATCGAAATTTTTTCTTCAGTATCGAAAATAAAACTATTGGTATCAATAACCGTGCTTAGTTCATAGCCGGAAAGAGGTGAAGGCTTTAAACGCCCTATTTCAAAAAAATTCAGCATGGCTTTTCTCTCCCGGTTCTTGAGACGAATGGCTCTGCGGAGATCTTCATCGGTAATCTCTACCTCCAACTGTTGGCTCATAACATTTTTTAGTCGCAGCATTTCGCTATGCCAGCTTTCCAGCGCCATAATGCCGCTTCTACCTGGGGGTAACTGCATCACATGGGTATATTTCATCTCACCCATCATTTCGTACATCTTCTTTTTACCGTCACAGGTTGTTTCGGCTAAAATCATATCGGAAAAATAAAAGTAGGGGCAGGTATCGGAAACAGCAAAACCATAACTGGATTTAATTAAGGGGCACAAATTTTTGGGCAGGCTTTTTTCTGCAAACGGAATTGGCTCATCGCTTACTCCGCATAAACCGACCGGTACTGCTCCTGCTGCCAGAATCATTTCAGTCGGGGTATAGGTACAGAAGGTGCCGACTACTTTCTTTCCTTTCTCCTTTAGTTCCTTCATGCGTATAAATCCTTGCTGGCGAGCTTCGGAATAGGTTTGAAAGTTTTCCGGCAAATTTAACAATATACTTCCTCCATTCAGTTAATTATATTTTTCCGCAGCTAGGAGAGCTGCTCCCAAAGCGCCAGCATATTTACCCAGCTCGTGTGTGTAGACCTTTTGCCCCAGTTTCCTGGCCAGTTGTTCCCTAAAATAGGAGTTATGGCTCAAACCACCGGTCAGAATACATTTTGCATCTATGTCGTGCCGTTGGGCCAGAAGTGCCACTTTAGATACTACCGATTCCACAATACCAGCCGCCATATCCTCTTGGGATATTCCGGCTCCTATATGGCTGATTACTTCAGATTCGGCAAAAACTGTACACATGGAGCTTATGGGAATAGGCGTGCCATTTTGGGCTAAAGTGAAAAGCCCGTCAACGTCTACCCCCAGGCGGTTTGCCATAATCTCCAAAAATTTGCCGGTTCCGGCAGAACATTTATCATTCATTAAAAACCGGGAGACAGAACCGTTTTCTACTGTAATAATTTTAGTATCCTGGCCTCCCACATCAATAATTACACTATCTTCTGGGAACAAATAAGCACCGCCTTTGCCATGGCAGGTGATTTCCGTTAAGATCTTATCCGCATAATCAACAGAAACACGCCCATAGCCCGTGGCGATGGTTATAGTATCTGCCGAGTCTATATCAAATCGGAACTCCAAAAGCTTTGTTTTAATACGATCGGCAGTTTCCTTGCTGCTCCAACTGGTAGGCAGGATAAAAGAGGCAACCACCTTTTGCCCGTCAAAGACCAGTGTTTTCGCAGCAGTAGAGCCAATGTCAATGCCAATATAATTCATTAAACGCATCTCCCGCCTTTTAATTTGCGCCAAGTTTATTAATGATCTTATGACTATCAATTATTATATCTAATAATATATTATATAATCAAAAGGAAACTCAGACAACCTGTTCACTAGTTATGTTAGTTAAAGGGAGGGGGATGCCTTAAATAGGATGAACTAATAAAGCTTATGCCCTTATTGGAGTGATACGATAAAAGTGCAGTCTGAAATCGCAAGGAAATGATAAAATACATTTCTATAAGGAGCGATGGAGATATGGCAAATAAATACAGTTTAGAAGAACGAACTGAGGCTCTTAAATTGGCAGATGAAATAGGTACAACAGCAGCAGCGCGGAGACTGGGAATAAATGCAGACACCATCTATGGTTGGCGAAATAGAGCAAAGAATAAGGGGGTCGTATTAAACAACGCAGGACAGCCGATGAGCGAAGACGAATTACGGGCTGAAAACGCCAAGCTAGCCAAAGAACTTAGGCTTATTGGGTTTTGCCGACCGCGTTGTTCCATTGTCTGAAATGAAAAGGTCAAAAGAATACTTCCAGTCGCAGAATAAGCGCACCAGTCCCCATTCATCTCATTAAACGGCCTAAATAGTACCGGATGCCCAAACTCAGCCACATCCTGCGCATAATCATGCAAATATAATGGATTGATTGAATCACACTCAATGAACAGAGCATATTCTCAATCATACAGCAATAAGATTGAAAAAATAGGCAACAGTCTCAAATCTCCATAAGCCACCACAAGGAAGGCTATATTTCCTTAGTCGGAAACATAGCCTTCTTCTTATCGTCCAATCTATCATTTTATAGCAATAATTGCTTTACTTCACTCCAGCAACGTCTAGAGCATTTGATGAGATTCTGGCAAACCGCAGCGGTGCCATTATCGCTTCCCAGTGGATATATATCAAACGGGGGGTTTCTTGAAGCCAATGGTTATGAACAGAAGTTACTTTAATTCCATAGCGCGTCAATGCATCTAAAAAAGGTTTCACTTCCGTTTGCCTGAATACGAACTCTCCAAAGCATAGTGCTTTCCCATTTCTGTCAACGTTCTCAAAAGAAAAAGACATATAAAATACCACTTTGGATTTAGTCTTTCTTCCTAATATTTTCACGGGAAGATCATTACGCATTCTGGTAACAAAGCAAACGCCCTTAGGAGCAGCTGTTTATATTTTTGTTTTTTTCCCTACCGGTATAATGTTATATAGTTTGGTGCCGGGATTTACTTGCATTTCTTGGCAGGACTTCTATTCTTTGCTGTATCTGTGGGAACATATCAATCGGTTGAATTCTTTAAAAAACAGGCGTTCAATAGCTTTCGTTAAAAAGTGCACTCCCCTGCTCAAAAGGGTGCATCTTTGCGCAAAAAGGGGGTTAAAACTTTATTTCAAACAGTCTAAAAAGCCCTGAAATACCAAAAAGGCCTGTGTTACAGAGCTTTTGATTATATCAAGTTTGGGTTTTAATATGGCTACCTTGATATAAAATGATACAAATGCACACCTCGCGGAAATCTTTTAACGATTATAAGGGTAGGGGTGTGCAATTTATCATAAGCCGCCCTAGGTTCAGCACCTATACCGCATAAGCAAACAACCAGCTTTACCAGGACTTATTAGACTGTTTCCCCCAGGTTTATTTACTGGGAGATGCCGCCCAACCCGTCCCACTAATTGACGCTATTCATGGGGCTTTCAAAATGACCAGTGAAGTTCTGAAATAAGGTTCTGAGAAGATAAGGTGCCGAGAGATAGTGCCAGTTGCCCATGTCATCCTTCTTCCATCCGGTCTGCATGGCGCCGGTGGTGTTGAAGAAAAAGTTCCTGCCGTCGAT
>JAQUGU010000151.1 GCA_028683995.1 Syntrophomonadaceae bacterium
TAGTAGGAACAGTAGAAAAATTAGAGGAACTGCTGTCCAGTTCTGCTGTTCTACAAAAGGAAGGATTATCTGGTGGACGAATGATGGCAATGGAGAAAAGTGTAGCAGAGGTTGCCGTTGATCAGGCCGCACTACCTGCTCCCGCCGCACCTACCGCCAATTACAAATCTGACTATTCAGCAACCAATGTTCAGGTTCAAGGTGTGGACGAAGCTGATATAGTAAAAACTGACGGCAGTTATATTTATACGCTAAAAGACAAACAGCTCAGCATAGTAAAAGCGGTACCAGCAGATAAGATGAAGCTGGTTTCTAAAACTAGTTTTAACAACAATTTTAACCCCCGGGATATTTATATTGATGCCAAACACCTGATTGTAATCGGTGACTCCTATAAAAATAACCCTCAACCGGTTAATAACGTAAAAAAGATGATACATCCTGGCCCACCCCAATACAACCCTCAGACCTGCAAAGCTATAATTTATAATATAAAGGATAAAACTAATATAACTGTAAGCCGGGAAATTGAGCTGGAAGGCAACTGCCTGTCAACCCGTAAAATCGGCTCCAGCTTATATCTGATAAGCAACAACGGTATACCCTACTACCGCCCGGGTGACCCGATAATTCTTCCGTCCTATCGTGATTCAGCGGTTAGCAAGGAGTTTAAGTCTATATCCTGTGATAAAATCAATTATTTCCCCGACTGTGTCTACCGCTCTTATATTATCGTGGCTTCAATTAATACCGATAACCTGGATCAAAAGGTAGATATTAAAACTTACCTGGGGAATGGGGATAACATTTACGCTTCCACCTCTAACCTGTATATAGCACTAACTTCCTACCCCCATATGCAGCCTTTGCTGGAAGACAGTGCCCATCCCCAGACCCGGCCTGAAATCAAGACGGAAATATACCGTTTTGCCCTGCAGGGGGCCAGCAGCACCTATACCAGTCGGGGTACAGTTCCGGGCAACATATTAAACCAGTTTTCCATGGATGAACATAAGGGCTATTTCCGCATAGCTACCACCACCGGCGAGGTATGGAGCAGCGGTCAGGACATCTCTAAAAACCATATCTATGTTCTCAACAGCGAACTTAAGCTAGCCGGTAAAGTGGAGAACATTGCCCCCGGTGAAAAAATATACTCCACCCGCTTCATGGGTGACCGGGCTTACATGGTGACCTTTAGAAACGTAGACCCCTTCTTTGTTATTGACCTGAAAAACCCGCAAAAACCGGCAATACTGGGCAAATTAAAAATACCTGGATACAGTGATTACCTGCACCCCTATGATGAAAACCACATTATTGGTTTCGGTAAAGATACCGTGGAAATGAAAGGCTGGGATGGTGAACCGCAGGCTTTCTACCAGGGACTCAAGATTGCCATTTTTGATGTCACCAATGTCAGTCAACCGGTAGAAATGTCAAAAGTGGTTATCGGCGACCGGGGAACTGACTCCGAGATTCTAAATAATCATAAAGCATTGCTATTTTCTAAAGAGAAGAACTTGATGGCCTTCCCGGTTACCCTTATGGAAAAAACACCGGGGGTAAAAGACAAGGCCAATACCTCTCCCGCTTATGGGTCCTTCAGTTTCCAGGGAGCCTACATCTATAATATTGATTTGAAAAATGGACTTAAGTACAAAGGCAGGATAAGCCATCTGGAGCCTGCGGATTATCAAAAAGCCGGAGATTACTGGTATGATAGCGATAATAACATTAACCGGGTACTTTATATTGGAAATGTTCTTTACACTATTTCCCCGGGCAAAATTAAGGCCCAGTCGATAGCGAATTTAAAACTTATTTCCAGTCTGGAACTGTAAATATAACAGGGTACCACCGCAGTGTTGATAAATTGTAGGGGCAGACCCATGTGTCTGCCCTGCCGATCACTAAACCCGGGATAGAATTGCTGACCACGGGCGAACACACGGGTTCGCCCCTACGCATTCCAGTACCTTCCACCCCTTTCGCCCTGGTCTGAAGCCTAACCCTCACTCCTTAACCCAAAAACCCCTTACTTTGTTGAGCAATCCGTTTTTAGTACTATGCAGTGCTTCTCGCAACTGCTGCACCGGATTTTCGGTTTTCCAATTACCCGGTTCAGACATGCTGATTAGAATTCCCGATAATCTGAACCAATAGGTAATAAACCGATAAATAGGCAGGAAAAACATAACCCACCAGATTTTCTTTACCCTCTCCCGATAAACGACAGGAGCCTCCCTGAGCGCAACCAGAAAGTAAAGGAAATCCAGGATCAGATAACATACATACAAACCGGCAAATGCAGCCAGAACCAGCTGTAGAGGATAACCCAAAAAGTATAGAAATGGTATAAGGAAAGTCCAGGTCATCCGTGAAAAAGCCAGGGTATGATCCACCACCAGCATACGCCCGGCATAATTGCCCAATCCCCCAATAAACTTTTTATTATTATCAGCATAAAGGGCACTCACCTCAATCTCCCCTCTTTGCCAGCGCACCCTTTGCGAATACAGCTTGCTCCAGGAAGAAATCGGTTCTACATAAGCAATTGCTGATGAAATACAAGCCATCCTTGCTTGGCCCTTCATCTGATACTGCCGCAGATGAAATGTCAGGTCTGTATCTTCCGATACTGTACGTTCCGAATACATAAATGATTTTAACATTACATCCCGCCGGAAAGCAGAGAAAGCTCCTGCCAGAGTAAACAGATTATTGGTCAGACTCTGGTACCTGCGACCAACATTGAAGGCTACCAGATATTCAATCTCCTCGCAATAATGAATGATATCAATAAAGCGAGTTTGTTTTCCCAGCTCTTTATCAATATGAATACCTCCAGTAGCTGCTACCAGTAAAGGGTCATGTTCAAAACTTTCCACCATGCGCAGCACTGCATACTTATCCAGCCAGGCATCCGAATCCACATTGATTATATAATCTCCTTTGATCATATAGATACCTGCATTTAAAGCAATAGATTTACCTGCTGATTCCATACTAATCCAGTTCATATTGGTAAGAGGATAGGTATCCTGAAATTGACTGTAAATATCAAAACTCCCATCGCTGCTACCATTGTTTACACAAATAATCTGTATCTTCTCCAACGGGTATTGCTGGTTTACTATTGAATGAAGGCATTTGAAAAGGGTGTCAGCTGAATTATGTACCGGCACAACTACCGAAACATAGGGCAAATAGCTGAGGTCAGGAATACTTGCCCTTTCTTTACTCTCCGGAAATATATATACCATTACCATGTAAACCAGGGCCATGGTTGCGTCTATCGCCAGGGGAGCCAGCATCCAGATTCCCCAGAACAGAAGAAAAGCTAAACTTCTTTCCCAGAAGATATCAAACATTATCTTTTTGCCTCCAGATACTTTGCAAAGATGGGCGGGTAAACAAATACCAGTAGACTACAATCGCCAGCAGGAAAAAAACTAGCCGACCAATCAAGGTATGAGCAATATATAAGGTATCTCTGCCCCCACTGTTAATTACCAGTACAATGGTAAACAGGCGTATCAGGTTAATAACAAATAGAGCTATTAAGCCACTCAGGGTATAAACAACCCTTTGCCAATAATTAAAAGCAGGGAAAAACCATAGTAAGCCCAGTAAAACACAGGACTCCAGCAACCCGGAGCATTCTATATCGATATCAATACAGGTCCAGCTGTTTTCCAGCGCCAATAGTACCAGCACTGTTCCTGGTGCCTTATCAAAAATAAAAGTCTGAATACCCAGGTAAGCTAACCCGTGATGAAGAAAAAGGCCGGTCCACTGCTCCACTGCATATTCTACAGCCGAACTTCTAACGGCCAGGATAGCCAGAATAGTCAAGCCTACCGCCGTCCAAGTATAATAAAAAATCCATATCCGGTGTTTATGTAAATAATAGCCAACTAAAGCCCAAACTAAAGTGCCTAAAATCCAGTAAATCATGCCTTCATTCTTTTCCTAATGAAATAGGTACCAGTAAGTAAAGCCACAACGAAAATCGAAATTAAAGCCCACAGCGGCATAATGGGAATAGGAGACCACTGGATATCGCCGCTATCCGGACAACGATCATTTATTATATGATAGCTTTCTACATACATTCTTATAGACTGGGCCGGAAACATATGTAAATCATCCATAGAAACGCTAAACTCACACTTGCGCCCACCTCCGGGCGTGCTCTCTCCCCAATTGCCCGAATAGCTCTTCATATATTTGCCATTACCTTTGTACAGGTCTATAGCTACCAATCCATCTAGAAATGGATGGTACTGAATCAGAAGGTAACGGTCGTTACCGTTATGATATATTCCGTTATCACTTAAATCCAGGTTTAAGCGATATACTGTAGGTACCGGGTCATTTTCATCTCCCCAGCCCCGCCGTTCAATCATAAAATAGAGATTACTGTCATCATCATTGGTAGCCCAATAAAACTTCAA
>JAQUGU010000152.1 GCA_028683995.1 Syntrophomonadaceae bacterium
GGCCAGGGATAGAATAGCCAGGAGTATGGGAGTGCCGCATTGAGAGCCTACCAGACCCATAACCAGGCCTAGGATATAGCTGCCCAGATAACCTCTCTGCTCTCCGACCTGAGTAAGCAGATCGCCGCCGAAACTAATGTTTAGTTTCCATACTCCCACCAGATTTAAGCCTATCACTATACAGACAGCAGCAACTATATAATAGAGTATACTCTTACTGGCGCCGAAGATGCCGCCTACTCCCGCTATAATAAGGCCCAGCAGCATAAAGGTAGTGGCAGTCCCCAGGGTAAAGAGCAGGGACATAGTAAAGCTGCGTTTTTTCCCCGCTTCCGTACCAGCCACATAACCAATAATTATAGGCACCGTACTCAGGTTACAGGGTCCGATACTGGTAATGACGCCGGCCAGGAAAACCAGTCCATAGCCATAAACAGAAAAGCTGCTCAAAAAATGGGGGGCTACCTGATTAAGCCAGGCTTCCATTTATGGCTTCACCACCTTGTCCAGTTCAGCCCTCAGGTCTTCTTCGGGCATAAGTCCAATCTCCTGGTAGCTGAGCTCCCCATTGCTATCAATAATGAAAGTCGCCGGAATATAAGTTATACCGTATTCCTTTGCCAGTCCGGCATTTTCCCTATCATCAACATCAACTGATATAAACCTGACTTTACCCTTATACTCCGGTTCCAAACGGTCATAAATCTTCTTCATTTCTCTACAGGGCGGACAGGTAGCAGAACGGAACAGTAGCCACATGCCTTCCCCATTTTGTTTACCACTTTCAATCTCCTGAGCAGCAGGTGAATTCGAGGCCGGTGTTGATGGTTCCGGCTCACCCTGCGGTTGCACTAATTTGTAATAGAAAAAGATACCCAGCAGGATTACCACCACAACCAGTATAGCCACATTAATAGGCTTTGTTTTCACATAAATCCCCCCGGTAATTTAAGGCCGGCGTACTGCCGGCCCTGTTTTCTACCATATCATATTGCGATTAGCTTCAAACCTTAGTTCATCTCGGAAATTAGGATGAGCTATGTTTATCAGCTCCTGCACCCTTTCCCGTACCGACCGTCCCCGCAAACAGGCTACTCCGTATTCAGTAACCACATGATCAACATCTATGCGGGAAGTAGTAACAATAGTACCCGGTTCAAACCAGGGAACTATACGAGAGATAGTGTCACCCTTGGCGGAGGAGTAAAATGCTATAATAGACTTTCCTCCAGGAGCATCCATAGCACCGGTAACAAACTCCTTATGGCCTCCGGTTCCGCTGTAGAGCTGCATTCCAATTGATTCAGCACAACACTGCCCGGTAAGATCCATCTGTAAGGCGGCATTTATAGAAACCATCTTATTATTACGAGCTATAACGGCAGGGTCGTTTACTACGCTGCTCCGGTGGAATTCAACCGCCATATTTTCATCCAGGAAATCATATAGTTTTCTGCTCCCCAGAGCGGCATCAGTAACAAATTTATCTTTCCACAGGGTCTTTTTACGGTTAGTAATAACCCCAGCTTCATATAGACTTAATACTGAATCAGTAAACATCTCCGAATGCAAGCCCAGATCCTTTTTATTACCCAGGCATTGGGCAATGGCTCCGGTTATACTGCCAAAGCCAATCTGTATGGTGGAACCATCCTCTACCAGATCAGCCGCATAATTTCCTATTAATAAGTCCTTTTCAGCTAAAACCGGCTGTTCTAAAGTGGGTACTTGTGCATCCACTTCAACCACATAGTCTATCTCCGATATGTGTACATGAGTGTCACCAAAGGTCCGCGGCAGGTTAGGGTTAACCTCCATAATTACAATATCTGCATTTTCGACAAAGTCTTTCTCCAATACCGTACACAGGGATAAAGAAAAATAACCATGTTTATCCATGGGCGAAACAGCTCCCAGGAATACATTGGGCTTACGATAACCCATGCGTTTTCTACTAAATTGGTGCAGTTGCAGGGGTACATAAGAAACAGTTCCCTGGGGGTGGGCAGCCCGAGGACCAGGGGAATAAAACCAGCTATTAAGCAGGAAGTGCCCTTTCATTTCCGGGTTCATAAAAAACTCGTATTTTTTCTGCATCATGGCATTAACTACGGAAACATTTTCTACCCGATCTTTAATGGTATGTAGATTGCTTAACAGAGTAACTGGTTCACAGCCGCAGAGGGCAGTTACCACTTCCTGATTGCTTTTTATGTTTTCCAGCGCCTCTTCTACGGATACCAGCTTACGTTGGTACATTTCTTTATAGTCCAATTATCACACCTCATAATGGTTATTTAAAAATCTGCAATTAATAGTAACACGTCATTATTATGGCATAAATCAGGTGTTTTTTTCAATCCCCTGGCTTGAAGGTAGCATAGCTTTTAAAATTGGCACGGATCGCGTACCCATAGGGCACACTGATGCTCCCGTTGGTCGCAATTAAGGTGGCCGCGTCCAAAATTTTCATAGGTGGTTGCGTCATCCGGGCATAAGGGGTTAATAATTATATTTTAAAAATCATTTTAGGTATTAAATATATAGTTGGGCCATATAATAATAAATAGCGCTGATTTAGGCAGCCTGATCACAAAGGGCGCAATCTTCGCGAAAAGTTGAAATCTTGCTTGAAATGGCTATGGAAAAGATATATAATACTCTTTGCGGGCGGGTGTAGCTCAGTGGTAGAGCCCCAGCCTTCCAAGCTGGTTGCGAGGGTTCGATTCCCTCTACCCGCTCCATTTTTATGTCCCCGTAGCTCAGCAGGACAGAGCAACGGCCTTCTAAGCCGTGGGTCGGGGGTTCGAATCCCTCCGGGGACGCCACTATTGTTTCGAACCAATATGGTGGGTGTAGCTCAGGTGGCTAGAGCACCAGATTGTGGCTCTGGGGGCCGTGGGTTCAAGTCCCATCACCCACCCCATTTAACCCTTGACATCGTCTTGGCCGTACTATTATACTCTTAACTGTTGGGGTGTAGCCAAGCGGTAAGGCAACGGACTTTGACTCCGTCATTCGTTGGTTCGAATCCATCCACCCCAGCCATTTATGGGCCATTAGCTCAGGAGGTAGAGCACCTGACTTTTAATCAGGGTGTCGGAGGTTCGAATCCTCCATGGCTCACCATTGAAAAATGAAAGCTCTCCGATAGCGGAGGGCTTTTTGTTTTTGTATTATTGTTATTTAATGTCCTCGTTCCCCGCGAACTTTTTTCTGTTTCTTCCCATCATATCCTGGTGCTTTACGGCACTTAATAATATGCGGTACAATTAGAAATATCAAAATAAGGGCGGGTGAGTACATGAAAGATGAGGATAAGGTTTTAAAGGCACTGGCGACCATGCAGGAAGGTCAGAACCTGATTGCCAAAATTGTTAATGAGCTTTCAAGTACTGTTAAAGAACTTACAGGTACTGTTAATAAACTTACCAATGAGGCTAATGGCCTTCGCCAGGATGTAGTTAGAATGGAATTGCAGTTAACAGATAAGGTAAAAGCTCTTTTTGACGGCTATGAATCAATAAGGGGTACCCTGACTGACCATACCCAGCGATTAGAGCGTATAGAGACCAAGCTGGAAACCCATGAAATACAGATTAAGGTTTTAGATTCTACCAAGGCTAATAAGCGTAAGGTTAAATAAAATGATAATAAACCTCTATGCTATTACGTGACGGTACCCCACAAATAAGGAAGTTATTCGCCGCTTACCGGCGCCCTCATTGGAGATTAATTATGCACTCACCCTGGAAAAAACCATAATGAATTCAACGAAAATATAACTACCCCGGGAATAGAGAAACTATCCTCATCTAACCCTTTCCATTTTTTTGTGAAAGCCAAATTAATTTAAAACCC
Organism: Syntrophomonadaceae bacterium; assembly: GCA_028683995.1. Taxonomy (GTDB): domain Bacteria; phylum Bacillota; class Syntrophomonadia; order Syntrophomonadales; family Syntrophomonadaceae; genus UBA4844. Next base: position 3,862 of record JAQUGU010000152.1, read on the forward strand.
AGCTTTGAGCTTGCTAGTTGTATTTCAGGATCACCGGTAACTATTTCTGCATCGTTCATAGTAGTAGCGGCTATTGCAAAGGCATCAGCATATGATAACCTGTTTTCGGCTTTTACAGCAGCAGCTTGCAGGGTTAATTTTTCATCTGCAACCAGTAACTCTAAAGGCCAGGCTAAAGATACTACCTTAAGTTTTACTGAGGCACAGGGTTTCATTGATGGGCTATTAGCTCAGGCGGTAGAGCACCTAACTTTTAATCAGGGCGTCCTGTGTTCGAGTCACGGATGGCTCACCAGTTAAAAATGAGAAACCGCGCAGGTTTGCGCGGTTTTTTATATTATTAGATAGCACACTTGATTGATCATCATGCTCTATCGTGGAAATGACATCCTATCCCTAGTTTTATGCTGCTTAACGAGACTCCTGTTCAGTGTTAATATAATCATTCAGTAATACAGTCGGCAAGTATTTCGTTGCTATACGCATTAGGCTTAAATCATTTCCCAGTAACAGGTCGCATTGGTTTTGCAGGGCAGTCGCTAAGATAATAGCGTCAGGAAGCTTGATACCGAGGTCAGCA
>JAQUGU010000153.1 GCA_028683995.1 Syntrophomonadaceae bacterium
GGGGTTAGTCATGTACGATTTTGATAAAATTGTTTCACGTGAAACAACCAATTGTGCCAAATGGGATACGGTGGAAAAGGGCCTGCTGCCTATGTGGGTGGCAGATATGGATTTTCAGTCGCCGCCGCAGGTTATAGCTGCCCTTAAGGAGAGAGCGGAGCACGGGATTTTTGGTTACAGCGGCGGCTATGGGGGCTGGTTTGAAGCTTTGATGCAGTGGATGGAGAAGCGCTACAGCTGGGCGCCGCAGCGGGAATGGATATCCACCAGCCCGGGAGTAGTAGCAGCATTGTTTATGCTGGTTCGAGCCCTAACTGAACCCGGGGACCGGATTATCATTCAACCTCCGGTTTACAGGCCATTTTATTATGTGGCCTCTTCCAATGGCTGCGAACTGCTGGAAAACCCGCTCTGTTTTGACGGTTGCAAGTACCGTATGGATCTGGAGCAACTGCGGCAAAAGGTGGACTCTCGGGTAAAGCTCTTGATTTTATGCAGTCCTCATAACCCGGTGGGACGGGTGTGGAGCCGGGAGGAACTGCTATCGTTGGGTCAGTTCTGCCTGGAGCATGAGATTACTATTATATCTGATGAGATTCACTCTGATTTAGTTTTGCCGGGTTATAAACATACGGTTCTGGCTTCTGTTTCCCAGGAATTGGAGCAGGATATGATAGTCTGCAATGCCCCCAGCAAGACCTTCAACATCGCCGGTATCCCGGCTTCCAATGTCATTATTGCCAATGAAAAGCTGCGCTCGGCTTACCGCCAGGTTTTGCGCAGCAGCGGCCTGGCCCTGCCCAACGTTTTTGCGGTTACGGCAGTAGAGGCGGCTTATACTTATGGGGAGGCCTGGCTGAATGAATTATTGCTTTACCTGGAGGAAAATTATCGATTGGCCAGCAGTTTTATAGCGGAGCATATTCCTGAGATTAAGGTAATTGAGCCGGAAGGTACTTACCTGCTCTGGTTGGATTGCCGCGGCCTGGGCTTAAATGATAAGGAATTGGACAGTTTTATTAAAGAGAAGGCCAAACTCTTGCTGGAGCCGGGAACTATTTTCGGCACTGGCGGCAGCGGTTTTCAAAGGATGAATATTGCTTGTCCCCGCTCACGGCTGCTGGAAGCCCTGCAGCGCTTGGAAACGGCGGTCAGGGAATAGGGGATAAACTGTTTTGGTGGAGGCTGCCAACCGGGGTTCCAGGCGGTCGGACAAGGTACCTGCCAGGGGAGATAGTACGGTCATAACCAGGGGTTGGGCCAGCAGCACACATTTACCACCGGCCGTATCATCACCGCCTCTATTTCTTCTATAAAAAAACTTAACTGCGATGAAATCTGGCAGATTACCAGGTCGGATAAGGAGCGCTACTTTTTTAAATAAGTCCGGGGACTGTCCCTGGACTTATTGGAGTTATTGAACCTTTATAAAAATCCTTTTACATCTTCAATTGTCTCCAAATCAAATATAGCTTCCGCCAGTTGCTGCAGCTTTTCAGCGGGCAGGGCTTTCACCTGGTTTTCCATTTCCGGCGGTATATTGGCAAATTTCTTCTGTAACAATCTTATAAGCAAATCTGCTTGCCCTTCCACTTTGCCTTCCGCTCTACCCTTTACTCTACCTTTTTGTTCCCAGGAAGTAGTTATTTCCATCATTATCTCGACCTCCTTTGCATCTATTTTACCTATTTCCGCCTCTAGCTGTTTCTCTTCTTCCTCATTCAATCTAAGGTATGTCTCAAAAAATCCGGTTAATAAGGTCATGCGGGCGGGATCCAGTTCCATTCGTACCAGCATACGTAAAAACTCCAGTTTTACCTGTACCCGTTCTTTCTTCTGATACCCCATCTTACTTAGCAGTGCTGCAGCTGCCGGATTATTACTGCGAATATAGTTACGCCAGTTGTGTTTCCTTAATTCCAGGATTAGAAAACGAAAATCCAATACCGGCATAAAGGGGAATTCTAGCTTAAAATAATCGGGTTCATCATGCTTCTGAGGGTAACTAAATACTGTTATTGGTAGTATACGGCAGCGGTGTCCCTGGTATAACCTGCTGAAATAGACAAACATGCGTTCAGCAAAATCCCTTTCGACACTGGCCTGGTTCTCTACATGAACTAAAATAATACCAGGCTCTTCCTTTAATCTAGTTTGTACCAGTATATCCACCAGATGTCTATCGCCCCGAGTAACGTCAGTAAATAGTTCCTGTTCTAAGAAGTGGATATTTTCCAGGTCTATCGCCTCATATACCTGGGGAAAGAAAATCTCTATAAACTCATTAAAAAAGGTTTTTAATAGCTCCTTAAAGAGCCGGTCATGATAATTACGTCCGGTCATTACCCCACCCCGCTTTACGTTTTGCACAAACATCTGTTCGTTTATACAATCATAGCATAACCTTAATTTGCCAGCAATAGGAATTAGAACAAATGTTTTTTCATTAATCAAGGCGGGTTATATTTTCATCTTAACGCAAATTGAGAACGAGGGAAAGCATAATGCATCAGCTTACTTATCGGCAGCTTTAATGCCTGACTTTTACTGGAGTCGGGGCATTATCGTCGGCACTGATATGTTAACTAAACGAAACAGTAAATAGCTTTATATGAAAGACGAATCAAACCGTGCACTTTAAGGACTGCATTAAAAATCGGAAGCAGGTCATGAGGTGCAAAATAATAGAAATCAACAAAATGAAAAGGAATTGTAATTAATGTAATACAATTGTTTCACGTGAAACAATTGTACTAAATAGGATGCTGTGCCTTTCCCCGTTCGCGTCTGTTGGAACCCTTGCAGCATATGGAAATAGAGGTCAGGGAATAGGAGGCCGCCTTCTTAAAATGCGGCAAGAAACATTTTGCTAACTGCTTGATTCTTATTTATACTTATGGATAGTAAAACTATGATTCGGGTTGAGGGGAGATTAGATGTTACTTACGGAACAGAATAGACCGTCTTACCTATTTGTCATCATTGCCTGCTTATTCGTAACTTCATTATTGCTATCCAACATCATAGCTGGGAAGCTAATTACCATCGGGGGTGTGATTTTACCCGGGGCGGTAATCTTATTTCCGCTGGCTTATATCATTGGTGATATTCTTACCGAAGTATATGGTTATAACCGGGCCCGGATGGTTATATGGACTGGCTTTGCCTGCAATATTTTGATGGTAGGGGTTTTTTTCCTGGTTATGGCTATACCCTCACCGAGTTTTTTTGAAGCGGAAGGGGCTTTTGCGACGGTTTTAGGCATGACCCCGCGAATTGTCCTGGCTTCCCTTGTAGCTTACCTGGTGGGGGAATTCTCCAATGCAGCTATTCTATCGCGGATGAAGATATTGACCCGGGGGAAGTGGCTGTGGACACGTACCATTGGTTCTACACTGGTTGGGGAAGGGCTTGATACCATAATTTTCATTACCATATGTTTCATAGGAACAGTACCGAATGCAGTACTAATGCAGATGATGCTTTACCAGTATCTTTTTAAAGTAGCTTTTGAATTTCTGGCTACTCCCCTAACTTATGCGGTGGTAGGGTGGTTGAAACGTGAGGAAGGTGTTGATACCTATGACCATGGGGTTAGTTATAATCCCTTTCAGTTGGATATCTAGCCCAGGGTATCGGCCTGGTTCCTATGGTAATGCCATCTTATCTCGTTATCCCATTGTTAACTATAAAAATCATATCCTGCCTGGTGAAGATCAGCGCTGCTGTCTGGAGGCTGATATAAGGGTTCCTTGATCCCACTTTAGAGTGTTTAACCTGCACCTGGGCTTAAAAGCAGCGGAGCGTTACCGCCATTTACAGGATATAATACTGCCCCGGGTGTGTGCCGTCAGCTCTCCGGTACTCTTGGGCGGCGATTTTAATGCCCGACCGGAGTCAAGTGAGATAGGCCTGGTAAAGAATTGTTTGCAGGATTCTTTTCGGGCTAATTCCGGGGAATGCATTCACACTTTTCCTTCCGACCAACCCTGTGCCCGCATAGATTATATCTTTTTAAGCAACCGCTGGGAGCTAAACGATTATAAAGTTATCCCCGATACCCAGGCCTCTGACCACCTACCGTTAGTATGTGAAGTGACTATTCAACCTTAACCCAGTATATCCGGGGCTCCTGTGATATGATATCCCCTAAAGGTAGACAGGTTAAATAACAAAAACTTACTACCGGAAAGGGGAGCATATCACTGTCCCCGAACTTAATTAAATCTTGAACTGTCCGATTAAGTTATTAAGTTTCTCAGCACTTTCAGCCATTTTACGTGAGGCAGCGCTAATTTCCAGGGCTGAACGGGCTGACATTTCACTGCCACGGGCAATTTCCTGAGTGCCTGCAGTCGATTCTTCAATGGTAGCGGTGGTAGATTCAAGAGCTCTGCCTATTTCCGTCATGGCAT
>JAQUGU010000154.1 GCA_028683995.1 Syntrophomonadaceae bacterium
GTGGCCTTTATAAGTTATAATTTGAAGTTAGATGCACTATTAAATTTACTTTAAGAGCGGGAGGTATGTTTTTAATGAATTGGGATGCCAATAACGGTATACTGGATAGCGTGCTTGGCGCCATAGGCAGGACACCCTTGATACGACTGAAACGCATAGCAGCCGATATTAACGCCGACATTTGCATAAAGCTGGAATATGCCAACCCCAGCGGAAGTTTAAAAGACCGGGTAGTCCATAAAATAGTGGAAATGGCTGAGCAGCGTGGAGAACTTAAACCGGGTATGATTCTTCTGGAAGGTACTACCGGTAATACCGGTATAGCGACAGCAATGGTGGGGGCGGCCAAGGGCTACAAGGTAATAATTGTCATGCCTGAGGGAATGACGGAAGAGAGAAAAAAAACCATTCGAGCCTATGGAGCCGAGCTGGTGCTTACCCCTGGAGCTGAGTCTGATGTTGATTTGGTTCTGGTAGAGGTGGAGAAAATAAAACAGCAGTACGGGGATCAGGTATTTGAAATCGGCCAATTCGTCCGTCAGGATAACCTTATGGCTCACATTGAAAATACGGCGCCGGAAATCTGGGAACAGACCGCAGGCAAGGTGGATGCTTTCGTAATGTGCCAGGGTACCGGGGGAACGGTAACCGGTAACGCCAAATTCTTAAAAGAAATGAACCCGGCTATTAAAGTCTATATTTCTGAACCAGCCGAATCACCCATCCTGGCTCGCGGGGTTATTGGCCCCCATAAAGTACAGGGAATTGCCGATGGTCTTATACCGGAAATACTGGATTTGCAATATATTGATGGCATTATCCTGGTAAGCTCAGATGAATCCATGGAAACTGCCCGGGAAGTGGCCCGAAAAGAGGGTATTTTCTGTGGTACCTCCTCCGGCTGCAATGTTGCCGCGGCTCGTAAATTAGCCCAAAAATATCCTGAATTAAAGTGTATTGTTACTATTGTTAATGATAACGGCCTGCGCTATCTTTCCTCGGAGCTATGTGGTGCCGAGGTTAAACGGGAACTACTGGAACGCGACTATGCCTTAAGCCAGGAAAACCTGGATAAACTGGCATCATACCAACTGGAAGTAATAAAATAAGTTGTTTTTAGTAGAAATAACTAGTAAAAAGTATAAGAACCGGTGTAGCCGGTTCTTTTTTATTTGAATATTTTTATACATTATGGTATGAATTGGTTAAGAATTGCGATTATACTGGACTTATGTGCCGATATTTTTCATTTATGTATCATTTAGGGAGAAGGGAGGAAACCTTGTGATTTAACCTCTTATAGATATTTTAATACCTGTAGGGGCTAATCCAGTGTTCGCCCTGGGTCTGGATTTAACCTCTCATAGAGATTTTCACACAATGGAAGAGGAGAGTGCTGTTATGAAGGTAAATAACATGAAAACTATTACCAAGCTTTTTGCCGGTTTTCTACTACTGGCCTTATTAATTGCTGTTGTTGGTTTCCTTAACTGGAAGGATGTACAGAAGGTGAACCAGGGGGTAGACGAAATTTATGGCCAGATATTACTACCATCTAAACATCTGGCGGCTATAGACTCCGCGTTGCTTGAATCAGGTAGAGACAGTTTGGAGTTGACCCTGGTAAGCAGTGCGGACCAGAGACAGGCTATCAAGCAGTCTATTAACCAAAAGTTGAGTATGACTCAAGCTGAAATAGAAGAGTACAAGACTTATAATATTACCGCGGCAGAAAAACAGGAAATAGACAAACTGGAACAAGCGTATAAATCTTATGTAGAGAATATAAATAGGTACATAAGCTTCGTTGAAAAAGGTGAAAATGACCAGGCTATGGCCCTATTAGCAGGCGGTCTTACGGAGGATACAAATAATATTGATGCAGCTACTGATTCCCTCGATAATATGAACGAAAATGCAGCTGAACAATTGCACATAAACGCCGAGACAGTATACTCCCAGGCCACCATGAAAATATTTATTTTTACCTTGCTGGCCGTGCTACTGGCAATAGGGGCAGCTTTTTACCTGGCTAACAATATTGCAACTCCTATGGCTGCAGCGGCAAAATTTATAAAAGAGATGTCCCAGGGTGATTTAACCCAGAGGGTATCCGAGAATCTCTTACAGCGTCAAGATGAGGTAGGTATTCTAGCTCAGGGCTTGGACGAAATGGTTCGCAATACTTCAGGCCTGATTGCTAATATAGCAACAGCCGCCCGGGAAGTGGGGGAAAATAGCCAGCAACTGTCTATGGTAGCTCAGAATGTAGTAGCTACTACCGAAGAGTCCTCCGCAGCTACGGAAGAAGTTGCTGCCGGATTGGAAGAGGTTTCCGCTGCTACCGAGCAGATGACTGCCTCCGGTCAGGAAATTGGAGCAGCTCTGGAAGAAGTAGACCAGAAGATGAATAATAGTAACCAGCAAGCCCGGGATGTTCAGGAAAAAGCCCTGAAGATTCAGCAGGCAGCTCAGGATTCTACCGATTCTGCCCATAGTGTTTATGAAAACATTGAAGCTAAATTGCTTAAAGCTATTGAAGAGGCCCGGGTGGTGGAAGAGATATCCAGCCTGGCTACCAATATAGGCGGTATAGCTGACCAGACTAACCTGCTGGCGCTTAATGCTGCCATTGAAGCTGCACGTGCCGGGGAACAGGGTCGAGGTTTTGCCGTAGTTGCTGAAGAGGTTAGAACCCTGGCTGAACAATCGGCTACTACCGTTTCCAGTATTCAAAGCCTTACCGTACAAGTACAGCATGCTATAGCCAATCTGGTAGAAAACTCCAATGAACTGCTCAAGTTTATTGACCAAACCATGCTTAAAGAATTGGCAAATATGAACGAGATTGGCAAACAGTATGCCAGCGATGCCAAATCCTTTGAGGGCACTAGCGGTAAGGTGGCAGAACTGACCAATAATGTAGTTACCGCTTTCAACGAGATTAACCAGGCTATAGAATCAGTTGCAGCTACCATGGAACAGAGCAGCGCCGGAGCCCAGGAGGTCGCCCGGGGAGCCCAGGAAGGCAGTCGCGCCATGATAGATGTAAACGAGACTGCCTCCCGCCTGGCAGAAATGGCAGAGCAATTACAAGAAATGGTGGGTAATTTTAAGGTTTGATGATGTGTAGGGAACGGCCCCTGTGCCGTTCCGTCATGGGTTAGAAACAAAATAGAATTAATTAGAAAATAGACTTTTAATAGACGCGGAAGGAAGCGGGTTTTTTAAAATAATAAACCCACCCGCTATTTTTATAGGTGGTTGCGACCTTCGGCCAGGACGGTTAATTATGATTTACATAGATTCCTTTTTCTTAACTATTATCAGTGTTAATCATAAAAATCTGTGTCCTTCTGCGTCAGAAAATATTGGAACCAAATTAATCTTATTTTAATAGGTGATTACGACCTTCGACCATGAAGGGTAATTAGATAATAGAAGCCCCGTTATACTACGTATAGCGGGGCTTTTATTTATGCCGTTTTGCGTAGTATCGCACGAACTGCCGCACCCCATCTGCTTAACATTTGTCCCAGGGATTTTCGCCTCGTATATAGGACATAGCCAGCTATAACCAGAATAGCCATTAGTACGGTAAGCCACTCAAAATTATTACTAATAAAGCTGACCGCCTGTTGCCCAATGGCCATAATCAGTATGGCTTCGGTGAAAAAACGCAGTCCCCGTCCCAACAGAGAGGCTAATATAAAGGGGGTTAGACTCATGGTAAAAATCCCGGCTGATATAGTAAATACTTTGTAGGGAATCGGAGTTAGTCCAGCCAGAAACATAGCCCAGGCTCCGTAACGGTTGAACATAGACTCTACCTTCGCAACTGCCTGGGGTGAAGCAAAGCGGTAAAGCAAAGGATGGCCAATTATCTTGCCCAGCATATAACCCAGATAACCGCCGGCAACTGAAGCCAGGGTACAAAGTAATGCGTAGATAAGAGCATTTACCGGGTTGGATAAACAAAGCGGGATAAGTAATAAATCTGGTGGAATGGGAAAAAAAGATGATTCAGCAAATGCCAATACCAGCAATCCCCATAGTCCATAAGCTTCAAAAATGGCCAGCATAGATTCCAACAATTTCTTCTCTCCCTTGTTTAAAGTGAGGGGTGAGGGGTACCGATACCTCCCTCACTCCTGGATAGCAACATAATTTATTACCTTGTCTGCCCATCCCCGTAAACGATGAATTTGGTGGTGGTTAGCTCCTGTAAGCCCATAGGACCACGGGCATGCAGCTTTTGGGTGCTAATCCCCATTTCCGCACCAAAGCCGAAAACATTACCATCGGTAAAGCGAGTAGAAGCATTGGCATAAACTGCAGCTGCATCCACGGCTGCCATAAAACGCCTTACATTACTGTAATCCTGACTGACTATAGCCTCACTATGGCCGGTAC
>JAQUGU010000155.1 GCA_028683995.1 Syntrophomonadaceae bacterium
GGAATTCCCTATCGGCGGTAAAGCCCGCAAGCCGTAAGGCAGGATCCGGTGTAACTCCGGGGCCGACAGTAATAGTCTGGATGGGAGGAGATAGCAATAGTTGGCTGTGCCTGTATACAGTCTACTATTGGTGTGCGCCCATGACCCGACTTTTAATCGGGTTATTTTATTTTAACCCGTCATGGCTGGGAGGTCGTACTCTAAAGGGCACAGAGCAACCATGAATCAAATATTTTGATATGCTCTTACTGTACAGGGGTAACATAACGTTGTAGGGGCGAACCCATGTGTTCGCCCGCGGGTCGGCAGTTCATTAACCGGTAGGGATAGAAAAACCCGGTGGGCAGACACACGGGTCTGCCCCTACACCATAGGCGTCGTCTGGGTTAGAAATCAGGTCCGTGTTTTATCAGCTTTTGTAGGGGCGAACCCATGTGTTCGCCCGGAGTAGGTAACTGGTGTTGCTTTATGAGAAACTATGAAAATGAAAAATATATGCAAAAAGCACTTGCTTTAGCTGCCCGGGCGCAGGGAAGAACCAGTCCTAATCCTATGGTGGGGGCAGTGGTGGTTAAAGATAACCAGGTGGTGGGGGAAGGTTACCACAGGAAAGCAGGTACCCCCCATGCTGAAGTCCATGCCCTGCAGGCAGCAGGAGAAGCTGCCCGTGGCGCCACCCTTTATGTTAACCTGGAACCCTGCAGCCATTACGGCAGGACTCCCCCCTGTGCCGATGCCATAGTCCGGGCAGGAGTAAAAAAGGTAGTAGTTGCAGGTTTGGACCCTAATCCCCGGGTATCCGGGCGGGGTTTAAAGGTATTACAAGATGCCGGTATAGAAACCCTTACCGGGGTCTTGGAGCAGGAAGCACAGAAATTGAACCTGGCTTTCTTTAAATATATTCAAACCAGAACACCCCTGGTAAGCTTGAAAGTGGCCATGACCCTGGATGGTAAAATTGCTACCAGTACCGGTGATTCCCGGTGGATTAGCGGTGCAGGGTCGCGAAAATACGTTCATCAATTGCGCAATGTTTATGACGCCATTATGGTGGGAATAGGCACGGTATTAAAAGATGATCCTATGCTTAACACCCGCCTGGAAGATGAGAATATCCGGGACCCCGTCAGGGTGATAATAGATAGTAAATTGGATTTACCCCGGTTCAGCAATATAGTTAAGACCGCCCGGCAGCAGAAAACCATAGTTTTTTGTGGTCAGCAGGCTGATGATGCCAGGCAGGAATTTCTGGAGGAGGCCGGTTTGACCGTAATACAGTTGGCCACTGATGAAGAGAAGCTACCCCTGGAAGAGGTTTTACAAGTACTCGGGGAAATGGAGATTATGACCTTACTGGTAGAAGGTGGCGGGGAAATAAACGGCTACCTGATAGAAAAACACTTAATCGATAAAGTTTACTGGTTCATAGCTCCGAAAATTGTAGGGGGCAGGGCAGCACCCACCCCGGTAGGGGGCACAGGAATACCACAGCTTAAAGACGCCCTGCCGCTAAAGCCGATGGAAATACAGCGCTTTGATAAAGACATACTGATTGTAGCGGAGGTCGGATATCGGAAGTCGGAGGGGTAACGGATTAGTCGTCAGTCATCGGACGTCAGATATCGGAAATCAGAGGCCAGAAGTCGAATGTGTCAGACATCCGACATCTGACTTCCGATGGTGTAGGGGCGAACCCATGTGTTCGCCCGGCCGAGCAGAGGCGTGAGGTGGAAAAAGTGAATCGCGAAGCGCCCTCACCCCTTACTCTAAACAGGTAATAAAAAGCAGGTATCCCACCAGAACCTATATAAAACATAAACTACGAGGAGCTGAGAGTTTGTTTACCGGAATAGTTGAATCCATGGGCAGGGTTCGGGGTATTAAACGAGGTGCCCAATCCTTTCAAATTGATATACAGGCGGAAACTATCCTTGATGATGTCAAACTGGGGGATAGCATTGCTGTAAACGGGGTATGCCTTACCGTGACCAGTTATGATGCACAGCATTTTATTGCTGATGTTATGCCCGAAACCATGGATAAAACTACTTTAAAAAACCTTAAACCAGGTGACCACGTGAACCTGGAACGAGCCTTGCGCGTCGGGGATCGCCTGGGTGGACACATAGTACAGGGCCATGTTGATGCCGTAGGGATTATTAAGGCTAAGGAAAACCGGGATATTGCCTATGTTTATACCATAAAAGCACCGGCACCAGTGCTGCATTATACTGTGCCCAAGGGTTCCATTACGATTGATGGGGTTAGCCTGACCGTTATTGATGTTTTACCTGATAGCTTCACCGTATCACTAATACCCCATAGTGCCGACCAAACCATATTAGGTCGTAAGCAGGCAGGGGACTACGTTAACCTGGAGAGTGATATTCTGGGCAGATATATAGAAAAACTATTAAAGACAGGTGGCGATAAGGAAACAAGTAGTCTTAGCGTTTCATTTCTGGCTGAAAACGGATTCTTATAAAGGGAGGTATTAGCTTGTTTAATACTATCGAAGAAGCAATCAAGGATGTACGAGAAGGTAAAATGATTATCATAGTCGATGATGAGGATCGGGAAAACGAAGGAGATATCGTAGTAGCAGCCCAAATGGCCAATTCTGATATTATTAACTTTATGGCTACCCATGCTAAAGGCCTCATATGTGTGCCTATGACCGGCGAAAGACTTGACCAGCTTGAAATCAAACCCATGGTACAGGAAAATACCGATAATCATGAAACCGCTTTTACCGTATCGGTTGACTATAAGACCACCACTACCGGGATTTCAGCTTTTGAACGGGCAGAAACCGTAGCTGCCCTGATTGACCCCAACAGCCAACCCCAGGATTTTAGAAAGCCGGGACACATTTTTCCTTTAAGGTATAAAGAGGGAGGAGTTTTACGTCGTACCGGCCATACCGAAGGTTCCATAGACCTGGCCAAACTGGCAGGGCTCTACCCGGCGGCAGTAATCTGCGAAATAATGAATGATGATGGTACTATGGCCCGGGTTCCCCAACTGCGCGAATTTGCTGAAAAGTATGATATGAAGATAATTACGATTGCCGATCTGATAGAGTACCGGCGCCGTACCGAGAAGCTGGTGATAAGGGTTGATGATGCTCGCTTGCCTACCATGTATGGAGACTTTACTGCAGTTGCCTATGAATCCCTGCTGGACGGAAAGGGTCACATAGCCCTGGTTAAAGGAGTATGGGAACCGGATGAGCCGGTTCTGGTCAGAGTTCATTCCGAATGTTTGACCGGGGATGTTTTCGGTTCCAGTCGCTGTGATTGTGGAGAACAACTGGCAACTGCCATGAGTATGATTGCAAGGGAAGGTAAGGGAGTTTTACTCTATATGCGTCAGGAAGGACGGGGAATTGGCCTGGTTAATAAAATCAGGGCTTATAAACTTCAAGATAACGGGTGGGATACAGTGGAAGCCAATATTGAACTGGGATTTCCCGCTGACCTGCGTGATTATGGCATCGGGGCTCAGATTCTGGTGGATCTGGGGTTAAAGAAAATGCGCCTGATGACCAATAATCCCAAGAAAATCAGGGGCCTGGAAGGATATGGCCTGGAGGTTGTAGAAAGGGTTCCCATTGAAATAGATTGCAAGGTAGAAAATCGCCGCTATTTAACCACCAAGAAAGAGAAGATGGGGCATTTGCTGGCTCATCTATAATAAAATTAGTTTTGGAGGTGCTGCAGTGAGCAAGATTTATGAAGGCAAGTTACTGGGCGATAATCAGAAAATAGCCATTATTGTATCCCGTTTTAATGAATTTATTACCGACAAGCTGTTATCGGGGTGCCTGGATGCCCTGAGTAGACATGATGTGAATCTCGATAATGTGGAGATAGTCTGGGTTCCCGGCGCTTTTGAAATGCCTCTGGTAGCTCAAAAAATGACTACCCGGGGATACGATGCGGTGATCTGCCTGGGAGCAGTAATCCGCGGAGCTACTCCTCACTTTGAATATGTTTCAGCGGAAGTTACCAAGGGTATAGCACAGGTGGGTTTAAACACCGGTGTACCGGTAGTATATGGGGTTATCACTGCAGATACCATCGAACAAGCCATTGAAAGAGCCGGGACCAAAGCCGGCAATAAGGGCGTAGATGCGGCATTAACCGCCATCGAGATGGTGAATTTGCTCAGGCAACTGTAGCCATGTGTTCGCCCGGTCGACCAGAGGCGTAAAATTAAAAAGAGCTGCTCTAAGCTTATAGAGCAGCTCTTTTTGATTTTGGTTTTAGAATGCCAGTACACAGGCAGGATAGTTTTCTTGCAGGTATTTGGCAATTTCATCATTCTGCAGGGCTTTACCCAGTTTAGCAATACTGGGGTCATCCTTATCTTCTGGCCTTACCACCAGTACATTGGCAAAAGGAGA
>JAQUGU010000156.1 GCA_028683995.1 Syntrophomonadaceae bacterium
TTACGCCTGCCTCTGGTTCAGTAGAAAAACAAGCATCACCACGATTTAAATTATTGGCCCTTAAACTCAGCTCTTCGGTTTTCCAGGAATGCTGACATACCTTCCTTCTGATCCTCGCCAGCAAAGAGCAGGGACCAGCCGATTTGCTCGAAACGGCAACCAGACTTGATATCCATATTCATGGAGTTGTTTAATGATTGTTTTGCTTCTCTGAGCGCCAGCGGAGATTTCCGGGCCAGTTTCCTGGCCATCTTTTTGGCAGTATCCATAACCTCAGCAGCAGGCACTACCATATTGGCTATTCCGATTTTGTCTGCGGTAGCAGCATCGAAGAAATCACCGGTAAACACATATTGCTTGGCTATACCCAGCGGAGTCTGACGGGGCATTCTCTGGGTTGCGCCGCCACCAGGATAAATACCCAGATTAATTTCCGGTAATCCCAGAGTAGCGTTGTCAGCAATTATACGAATATCACAGGCCAGAGCAATTTCCAGGCCTCCACCCAGGGCCAAACCATTAACAGCGGCGATTGCCGGTTTATGGTTGTCTTCAACCGCAAAAACTCCCCGATGGACTTTGTCCAGGAAGTTGCGAGCCTGGAAAGCATTGTAGCTAGATACCGCTTTCAAGTCAGCTCCGGCAGCGAAACAATTTTCGTTACCAGTATAAATCATAACTCTTACTTCCGGATCCTCGTGGCACCCAATAGCTATTTCGTAGATATCATCTAGAAACTGGTTATTAACCGCATTAAATGCCTTGGGCCGATTAAACTGGATGATTGCTATGCCCGGATCCTCAAATGATAACAACATAGTTTTATACTCTTTATCTCTATATGACATGAATTAACCCCCTTAAAACTGTCTAATCTAATACTCGCTACTGCCGGTAATGACTATTTCTTGCTGTAATCGTACCAGCCTCTACCAGTTTTTCTTCCTAACCATCCAGCACGAACATATTGTTTGATGGGAGGGGCGGGACGGTATTTGGGATCGCCAGTCTCTTCAAACAGGGTGTTAGCTACTGCCAGGGCAATATCGATACCGACCATGTCGCAGAGAGTGAAGGGACCCATGGGCCAGCCGGCACCCATTTTCATAGCCTTATCGATATCTTCTATAGTTGCCAAACCTTCATTCAGGATAAAGGCAGCCTCGTTCATACCCGGTATCAGAATTCTGTTTACTACGAATCCGGGACCTTCTTTTACCTTAATCGGCTTTTTGCCAATGGCTTTGGAAAGTTCCATAACTGCGTCAACTGTTTCAGGCGCAGTCTGAATGCAAGGAATAACTTCGATTAGTGGCATAACCATAGCCGGATTGAAGAAGTGCATACCAATAACATTTTCCGGCTTCTTATAAACTGCAGCAATTTCGGTAATGGATAGCGAAGAGGTGTTGGTAGCAACAATAATATTGTCGCCTAAAATGTTTGACAATTTGCCGTATACGTCTTTCTTGACGTCAATTCTTTCCAGAACACTTTCAATTACAAAATCAACATCTGCTATATCTGCCAGGTTAGCTGTTCCAGTAATATTACCGGTTACGAAGTCTTTGGCGCCGGCGGGAGCCTGACCCTTTTCTTCAGCTCGTGCAAGACCTTTACCAATTCTGGCTATGGTTTTATCAACGATTTCCTGGGTTAAATCATAAATAAGCACCTTTTTTCCTGCGGCTGCTACTGCCCAAGCAATACCCATACCCATAGTACCTGCACCGAGTACAGCAACTTTACTAATCTCCATCTAAAGCAACCCCCTTAATATATCTTTCTTATCTAAACACAACGAATCTAGAAGAAACATGGGTCAACTTAAACTGGTTACAATCACCTCCCTCACAATTAGTTGGACTCTGGTGTCTTGCCACAATTTATGCAATTATTGTACCACCACCGAAAATAGCGCTAAGAAGTCGCGCCTCTTCAACTCTCAGGTCGTTTCAAACGTGTATACCATTTCCAGCCTCACCGGGCCTTGTGTCGCTATTGAACGACAGTATAAAATAGAAACCTGATTTTAAAGGGGCTGTCGGGGTGAAACACTAGAGCCGCATTGTTGCGCAAATGAGACAAGTCTTATAGAGTACGAATATTATATTTATTTATTTTTCGGTAGAGTACAGAGCGATGAATATTCAGAGCCTGAGCAGTCCTGGTTTTATTTCCGCCAAAGTTTTTAAGGGTAGCAACGATAAGTTCTTTTTCACGTTGTTCCAGCAGGGTTTCCAGAGTCCCATCGGACTTAGGTATTAGTGATTCTGAAACGTTACCCGATTTAATATGCTGGGGAATATGCTCCAGAGTAATGGTATTGCCCTCACAGAAATTCATGGCTCGCTCCAGGGTGTTTTCCAGCTCTCGTATATTTCCGGGCCAGTCATAAAGACAAAAGCAATCAATCACTTCATGGCTAATTTTGCTAACTCTGGTTCCCAATTCCTGGTTGATACGTTGTAATAAAACTGTACTGATAACAGGAATGTCATCTAATCTGAGCCGCAAAGGGGGCAGATTAAGAATTACCACATTTAAGCGATAAAACAAATCCTCACGGAACTTATTCTCGGCTACCAGTTTATGCAAATCCTGATTGGTAGCGGCAATCACCCGCACATTTACCCTGGTAGTATGGACACTTCCCACCCGTTCGACTTCTTTTTCCTGCAACACCCTTAACAGCTTGGCCTGCATGGAAAGAGACATGTCACCAATTTCGTCCAAAAAAATCGTGCCATGGTTGGCTAGCTCAAACTTTCCCGGTTTTCCCTCTTTACGAGCCCCGGTAAAAGCCCCTTCCGAATAGCCGAAAAGCTCTGATTCCAAAAGAGTTTCAGGTACCGCGGCGCAGTTTACTTTTATAAACGGGCCTTTTCGGCGCGGGCTGATGTTATGTATAGCATGGGCAAATATTTCTTTACCGGTTCCGCTTTCTCCCGTTATTAAGACCGTTGAAATGGTACGGGCAGTTTTGGCGGCAAGCTCTTTCTGTACCAGCAGTTCCTTGTTCGATCCTATAATACTATCCAAATAGTACTGCGCGGTTCCGTGTTTGTACTGCTCAACCATTTGTCCCCAGGTCCGTTCCTGGCGGTAGGCCGGAATGCCTTTTACAATTATGCCTACAGTCCGGTTATAACGTATCACCGGAAGAAAAACCAGTTCAAATAACCTTTCCCGAACATTAATTACTTCGCCAGCTATGGGTTTAGCTTTGCTCATAGAATCATGCAAGCTTGTACGAGGAATAAGCGATACCAGTTCATCATAGAGCTCATTTTTAGAGTTGCACTTAAAAAAACGGAAACAAATATCATTAGCATAAATCAAGCGCAAGTTATCATTAAATACTACGATTCCTTCATAAGGGGTCTGCAATAGAGAATCCAGCTGGTTCTCCTCCATGCTATAACTGTTGCGAAGTATAGCATAGGCGGCAAACTTTCCCGGGGCTAGTTCCAGCAAACCCTTGATAACAACAACTTCGTCACCATTTATAAACTCTTTATCTTTTAACAGCCGCTGCTGGTTATTAATCATAGCTTCTATATTAAGGTTGGGTTTGAGTGTATCCACGTGTTGGCCAATAATATCTGCTGCATCGAGATGGTAGATTTTTTCTGCGTGTTCATTAAAAAATATAACTTGTAAAGAAGTGTCGGTAATCAAAATGCCCTCATCTATGTTTTGCAGAATAGGATAAAGAAGAAATTCTTTTGAGTGAAGCTCCAGATTTAAGGACAATTTTTCATTCACCTCTCCCTCTATCTTAACACAAACTTTACCACATAAAACAATTTTATTAGGGTTGTAATAATAATTAACCGTTAGCTATTTGAGCCGCTCTTTGCCGGGTAACTTCATTAATAATGGCATTTAAGGTAAGAGAGTCCAGGCTTCCGGTAGGGGGAAGTGATTTATCTCGTTGAAAGTTGCGAATAAACGTACTGTAATCATCATTCTTAGTAGCACCCAGGCTCACCAGCATATCAACTATCTGTTGTTTTTCCTCACCGCTTAAAACCAGGTATCCCTGCTCGGTTGAAGTAGTTGCAGGTGGGACCACAGCAACTTTTTTTACCTCATTAGCAGTATTATTATTATCTTTACCCTCGGGATTAACAGCTTCGCTCTTAATGTTATCATTTTGCTTTTTCGAGTTTGGGGCTGAAGCCTGCTGTTGGGCGGGTTCTACCTGGCTCAGATTTTCCTGAATCTGTTTCTCAATATGATGGAAGTTACTTATAAAACCTATAGTTGCTCCCGTAATAACTGCAGCAGCTAATACCATAACAAGAAAGAAGAGATATTCTCTTTTCATAAATTATCCCTCCTAAGACTAATTTAACTTAATATTAAAATATTCGCAGTTTTTAAGCAAGGGAATCCTG
>JAQUGU010000157.1 GCA_028683995.1 Syntrophomonadaceae bacterium
TCTGTTCTTGCAGCGACAAGGTCTGTTCCGGCAGTTCGGTAATTATCCCGGAAGCCTGGTCGATTTTAGCTGGCAAAATATGAATCACAGCTTCATTGGTGAAGCCTACCTGCCCTTCGACCATAAAGCTATTCTGCTTGGACTGGACCTGGTATCCCAACCACCCGGCCATCCAGTCCAGGGAAACCATCGCCTTTCCGTTATGAGCATAGCCTACCTGCTGGTTTTGGTATAATAGTTTTTCCCCGTGGAACTCGATAATTCCTTCCCGTCGGTCAATCTCCTCGGCAATCAAATTGGCGTCTTCGCTGCTTTCTGCCAGTATTGTATCTCCTGAACGCTGACTGGAGTCAAAACGGGCCACCCGTTGCAGCGGGTCCCATTTTACTTCTCCGTAGGCTGCCAGTTCGCTGAGATAAATAGCGGCATAACCATCTATATTGAAGGAAGCAATTTCTTTCTGCTGAAGGAAGGTTTTGATATCGCTTGCCAGAATCATTCTATCTTTTCCCGCAAATGCAGTAGTCGGTTGTTGTCCGGGAGCCAGAAAAAGGGTCCCCCGCCTTGTTGCAGCGGTGTGTTGAATCTGCTCCGCAGTTTTTTCCGATGCTTAAAAAGAAATATAGCAATAAAGCGGTGATTTAGCAGGTGCTGCATTAATTCAACCCATTTACCGATAATTATAAAAAATAACAAGATTTAATGAATAATCATGGAGTAGGAGCATATAAAAGTTTGATAATCGTTATGTTCTCTTTTTTTGCTATAAATATTGGTATGAATGAGGAATTTAATATCTATAGTATTTTAGGTTGGCTTGGTTTAATTGCAGCTATTACTCTCCTGTTAGCGTACCTGCGCCATCATAAATTCGTTCGCCAATCCACCCCGGAAGATGCCAACCTTAAGAAAATCCTCGATGAACTTAATATTGCTACCTGGGCATTAGACCCCTATAGCGGCAGTTATTCTTTTTCGAGCAGTATTGAAAGTATAACCTGCTGCAAAGCCAGGGATTTAATGCTAAACCCAACACTCTGGTCAAAAATGGTTCATCCCTATGACATCTTGCTTCTGCGGGAAGCAGATAAAGAATTAATGGCGGGCCGGAAAAGCATGCTGGAATACCGAATCATGTTGACCGATGGACGGGTCAGGTGGATACAGCGGCTAGGGATCCCGGTCATGGATCAAGCAGGTAAAGTGAAAAGGCTGACGGGCCTGATTATTGATGTCAGCGAGCAAAAGCAAGAAGAAGAGAATATAAAGCAGAAGGCTTATTATGATACTTTGACGGGATTAGCCAACCGCAGTATGTTGGAGTATTATTTTGCTCATTGCCAGGCCAGCAGCCGTCATTTTGCTCAGAACCTGGCTATTGTATTTATTGATTTGGATTCATTCAAAGCGGTTAATGACCAATTTGGTCATAATACCGGAGATATTCTGCTAAAGATGGTGGCCGCTCGTCTCAAGAACTTGCTGCGGGGAAATGACTTGCTATCACGGCTCGGGGGCGATGAATTTGTTGTTCTGCTCACCCGCGTTTCTCGTGAGTCGCTAACAGGGGTAGCGGAAAGAATAATGGGCACCTTTGCAGAACCCTTTGAGGTCGAAGGCTACCGCTTAATGATTGGAGCTAGCCTGGGTATCAGTATATACCCCGATGATGGGGAAGATTTGGAAATCCTGATACATAATGCCGACCAGGCCATGTACCAGGCTAAAAATCAGGGTAAAAACAATTATCGGTTTTACTCCTGACACTGTTAAATTAAACTGGATGAATGGTGAAATCGCTGTTTTGTTTTAGCATATCCGCAAATTACTGCTAAACATGTTGAACAGCCTGTTTGATTGAATCTGGAGGTAAATTGCTGGGTTTGTTCTTTGGGGAATAAAAGTCTGGCGGATATAGGGAAAACAGCGGAAATTGTTTTGTAAGCCAAAAATAAAAAGGACCCATCCGCTGTATAGAGACGGAAAGGTCCTTTATCTATCCTATTACAATGGGCTGCTTGCGCTTAGCTTGAAGGTAGCCCCCGGATTGCCGGCCACTTCGACAAAACTGCCGGTCGTTGCCAGTACCGGTCCGCTATCTACGGCGCTATCGTAAATGGCTTGGCCATCAGGGTCAAAAACGATAACACGGCCTTTGTTGGGGATTTGGAAATCGAGTATGCTGTCTTCCGCCACCTTCCGCCATTCATTATAGCCTTCCCGGCCGGTGGTTATGTTGGTATCGCCGCTTGCCAGCGATTGAACCGCATCGGCGGGCGTATACAGCATCCCGGAAATCCAGGCCCAGCTTATTCCGTCCTTCTCACTTAATCTGAGCTCGGTCAGGTCACGCATGGAATTTATGGCCAGTCCTGCGAAGGCAGGGGATATGACCCGTTTTATGCCATCGAAGTCGATATAGCCCGGGAGTTCACTGAACTGCCGCGAAGTGATAATATGCCCCGACACCAGCATTCTTGCCTCGTAGGCTTTGGCATTTCGCCGCAGCCACTTTCGCTCAT
The DNA here is from genome assembly GCA_028683995.1 of Syntrophomonadaceae bacterium. Lineage (GTDB taxonomy): Bacteria > Bacillota > Syntrophomonadia > Syntrophomonadales > Syntrophomonadaceae > UBA4844. Next base: position 2,523 of record JAQUGU010000157.1, read on the forward strand.
CGACAGCTATCTTCAATTCGCTTGCTTTGGCCACAGGCTCCAGTTTTTGGTCGGCAATCATATCAACTGCGAGTGTAGCCGAATGCTGTACGAAATATTGCCTGCCGCCCAGCGTTATGAAATAGTACTTCTTTCCCTGGTTGTGAAAATAGCCATCATTATAAATCGCTGATAGGATTTCTGTCTCCTGGCCGCCTTCCAGCATATAGACAGTCAGCTTATTCTCCGCCCGGTCGACCTTCAAGCGCTTAAGAACGCTGCCGTTGGAATAATAACCTTCATAATTCGCCAGTTCAGACGGAAGAGACTGGGCTTTGAGCGGCAGCTTCAACACCGCAGGTGTTTTATCGAAAAGACCATTTTCGCAAAGAAAAGCTTCCATGATGGAAGCGGCGATTACCATCGCGTTGCTTTGGGGACCGGTAAAAATGACGGCGACCGATATTCTTTTATCTGGAATGGTATAAAGCATCGAACTATAGTTGCCGGTACCGCCGCTCTTGCCCAAAACATTTATACCTTTTGCTTTATAGTGAGCAATCTCCGTCAAATCCCAGCCCAGTCCAAAACTCAGCTCCGGTTGTTTGAATTGCATATAGGACTCGGCGGGTTGCCCCTTTCTCATTTCCGCCAGGGATGCAGGTGAAAGTATCTGGGGACCGGAAGCGGAAAATGTATCGGCGAACTTGCATAAATCCTCCGGCGTTGCTGACAGGCCGCCCGAACCCAACAACGATACTACTTCCAGCGGCTCGCTTTTACCGTCAGTGGTATAATACCTGGCCACGGACCCCTCTTTTAGTCCCTGCCGTTGGCCAACACCCGGACCGGTATGGCTTAAGCCCAGGGGTTCAAATACCCGCTCACTTAGAAATTGAAGGTAGCTTTTCCCAGAAATCCGGGCAACTATCATCTCCGCCAGGGTAAAACCGTCATTGCAATAAGGTGCCATTTCGCCCGGCCGATGTTTGAGATGAGATTTTGCCAGGGTATCCAGTACATCCTGGTAATATTCTTTATGATATTCAAAACCAAAACTATTGGAACCGATGGTACCGGGCAAACCCGAGGAGTGGTTGAGCAGCATTCGGACGGTGATGTCTTTATAGCGTTCATCTTCCATGGTGAATTCCGGCAGGTAGGCAGTCACCGGCTGGTCGAGCTCTACCTTGCCCTCATCTACCAGCAGCATAATGGCTGTAGCACAATAAACCTTGCTGATCGAGCCGATATTGAATAGGGTATTTTTATCAACGGAGATGCTCCGCTCCCGGTCAGCCATGCCAAAACCCTCAGCATAGACGATTTTGCCGTTCTCCATGACGGCAACGCTGCCGCTACCGGCATTCCCTGCGTTGATGGTCTTCCATATCTCGCTGCGGGCGGTAAGCCTGGTATTGCTCAGGGCAGGATTTTCAGCGGCATTGAATGATGCCGGTATCATGATTGCCAGCAGCAGGGCAATCATGCAAGCTGCAACAACACGAAATTTGTTCAATACAAAACCCCCTTCTAAATTTAATCTCATTATTTTTCCCTGAGATTAAAGCATAAATCTGCTAAATTTTTATTTAGACAAAATAATGGCTAATCCTGCCTGTTAAAAAAAATTGGCAGGCATGGGGATGCATCTTTGGCCTGCATTTGGTTTTTCTTTTACCCCAACGGCCAAACTCGGGAGAAGTGTAATTGAATATCGGCAAAACAGAGGGTGGTTCGCCTTATACTATATATATTACCGGTATACCATTGAGCTTTTGCTGCAGGAGCTTCTTCAGGCATTCTTCGGCCTGCAAGCGGATATCGGAACGATAGCAGTATTTTCCCCGTCCTCGCCCGGTCAT
>JAQUGU010000158.1:0-3011 GCA_028683995.1 Syntrophomonadaceae bacterium
TGCTGGTAGCTATAGGCATTAATACTGGCCCGGCAGTGGTAGGCAATGTAGGTAGTCCCGAACGTATGGACTATACCCTTATCGGCGAAGATGTAAACCTGGCTTCCCGTACCGAGGCCTTGACCAAACTCTTTGAGACTCTGGTGCTGGTTTCGGAGCGCTCTTACAATGCCCTGCCGCCAGGAGAAATAAAGGACTCCCTGTCCTATGTGGGTGAGGAACTGGTCAAAGGCTTTACCCATCCCATAAAAGTCTATTCCCTCTCCGGCCTGGATCTGCACTTTGAGAAGTCCAAGGATCAAGGGTTTAAATAAGTGGAGCCGGGGGTAAAATATAACCAGGGAATAAAAACTAACATAAAGTTTTTAACGTTTACTGATCGTTAATAACGCTATTAATTTTTTCCACTAATGGAGGTAACGATTCACGAGACGTACGCCAAATAATCTCCAAGTCAACACGAAAATATTCGTGCGCCATTATATTTCGCATTGCTTTCATTTTATACCATGGAATCTCCGGATATCTGGTGTGAAATTCATCTGGAACATGCCCCGCGGCTTCTCCAATGACCTCAAAATTCCTAATCACAGCATCTATTACCATTTCACTCAATTCAAATTGTGCAAACGTCAGGCTTTCTGTATACCGTTGAATTTTCTCGATAGAATCCACAATATCTTGCAAATATAATCGTATGTCGCGCGTCATAAGTATAACACCTCTCGAAGAATCTGATCCTTGATTAAAGGTTTCAGCGCTCGAGGGGTCGCAAGATCAACCTTTCGGCCAAGAATCTCGGCCAAACGTTCTTGCAGACTGATGAAGTGAAATAAGTCAACAGGCCGGCTGAACTCAACCAAAACATCAACATCACTCGCATTGTTAGCCTCACCCCGTGCATATGAGCCAAAAATGCCAATTTTAGAAACCAGGTACTCATCTCTTAATTCAGGCATATGTTCGCGTATGCACTCAGCCGGATTCATTCTACTCCCTCCAATTTAACACCTTATTATAGTCTGTTCTAAAAACAGATATATCTTTAAGCCTAATAATTTTAGAGCCATCTATTTACCCTACATCCCAATTATATTTTAGCGCAAAGAAACAATGCAATGTTTCAGTTATGACAGTTTGTTGAAAAATAGGCTTACTTATTTCTATATTCTAGTTTATCAGACTTATTGCACAAACAGTAAAATACAAGGTTGCTATTAATTTTGCAAATAAAAAGAACGTCCCTTTGTTTGCCCCTTATAATAATGCACCCGGGGACGGCAACAAAAAGGTGTCAGGAGAACCGTCCCCCTGACCCCCTGTAAATTACACAACTCTTTTCTAAAGGTAAACCAAACTTTAAAGAAGTCTGGTATTCGTATTCTGATATATTGATTATTAAATTGGTTTTTTGGGCTAAAAATCTTTCAATAAAGCCATAGGAACTTCGCTTAGTACTTGTTCCTTCCATTGTAAATGCCCATCCGTGGGCACAATATACTATCTTAGATTTGGTCGGGCATAAAAACAATGGAAATCTGGTAAGAAAACCGGCATAGGAACTATGTATATGAATAATATCGGGACATATTCTATTAATATTCATCCTGATAGCCAACATAGCTCTGACTAAACTACTAATGCTGTTGTTGCGCTCATAGTCGTAGGTATGCAGGTTTACATTTTTCAGAATGATAAGGTTATTGACCTGCAACTTTGGTATAATAACACCAATATTTTCTATGTCAGAACATTTGGATTGGTATTGGTACCGTATTTAGATAGGTTGCAATACCTCCTTTTATGCTCTCCACAATATGTACCACTTTCATAGCAAGTTCTCTCCCTTGGAATACCTGCCCGGTTAATTCACACTGGACACCGATCATTGGGCCGAATCATTCCCCTGGTTTATTAACCTTACATTCCGGGACCTTAATATGCTCCCTTGCACAGGATTACTGCGGGAATTGTTTTTATCAGGATTATTATATCCAGCATAATGCTGTGCTTTTTTACATAATAATTATCCAGCACCAGGCGCTGTTGGAAATTCAAATCACTCCGCCCGCTTACCTGCCATAAACCGGTTAGCCCCGGTTTTATACTTAATATTACATCAGCGTAAGGCCCCATGGCCGGTCTCTCCCTGGGCATATAGGGGCGGGGGCCGATAAAGCTCATATCACCTTTTAATATATTGATTAGCTGGGGCAGTTCATCCAGGCTGCTTTTTCTCAGCCACCGGCCACTTCGGGTTATCCGGGGATCCTGGTTTTTAGGCTTGGCATAGTGCAGCCACTCGCATTCCCAGGCAGGATTAGCGGTAAAATAATCCTGCAGCGGCACTTCATTACTGCCGTACATGCTTCTGAATTTGTAGCAGGTAAATTCCTTTCCCCCCAGGCCCAGCCGGGGAGCAGCAAAAATTACGGTCCCCGGTGAATCCCATTTTATAATTGCCGCAATCAGCAGCATCACCGGCAAAAACAGCGACAGCAGTATCAGGCTAAACAATATTTCTACTATTCTCCCCGCTATAGTCATAGTCTTAATACCGCCGGTTTCCCCCGGACCCGGTAAATCCTGTATGGTTTTATATCTGCCGGACAGATCTGCAGCGGGAGGATAAGCAGCGTTATCCATTTTTTCCGTCATGGGATTCCTCACTCCTGTTTTTGCAGGTAACCGAGCAGCCTCTGCAATTCATCCGGTTCTAAAGGGACACCGGCTTTTCTCCCCGGCCAGCCCTTAATATATTCAGCTCCCTGCAGCCAGCGCACAGCCGCCCGGGAACAGTTGCTGTCATCCGCAGCCATAGACAGGTATCTGCAGGCTTGCTCCGTATCCCCCATCAGCAAAGCCGATTGTCCTGCTGCCAGGTGCAGACGGGGGGCTTCGCCGTCAACGCCTGCAGGCATAGCTTCCTGAAGGTCAAGCACCTGCTGAAAACAGGTTCTCGCCGACCGCAAATCTCCCCTTTCCAGAGAGGGCCAGGCAACCTGCATTAT
>JAQUGU010000158.1:3111-4363 GCA_028683995.1 Syntrophomonadaceae bacterium
AATCCCGGCAAAAGGTGATTCGATCCTGAAAGCTTTCTTCCCCGGCATAGGTTTCACTAACACGCAGATAAACATTTACCGGCAGAATGCAATTAATACCTTCCCGGCAGGAAGAACCCGGCATCATGAAGCATATCGCCCAGGATAACCAGACCAGGATTATCGCTGCCACCAGACCAGGGGTTATAATGGTGAAACGATTGCCTGCAGTTGTGCTTTTTCTGCGGCTACCTATTATCTCCACAATAATTGCCAGGACTATACCAGCGATCACACTCCCGGCAGCTATCGCTGTCAGGGACAGTTCCACCGCATCATAAAAGACCCGGGCAACAAGCAGGGAAACGAGCAGACAGGCAATTATGCGGAATAGTAACGGCCGGCGCAGTTTGGAGGGAAGAAGAAATACCAGCAATACCATGGCCGGCAGGTAGAGAAGCCAGGTTCCCCGCGACAGGGTGCCGATAATGGTCAAGAGAAGAATAAAATTGGCGGCGGCATAAAATAGGCGTACCCCAGTATGCCTGCCCTCCGCCTGGCGTACAACTCCCACCACATTCAGCACCAGCAAATAGATAGCCAGGGCATTATGGTACTGCAGAGCGGACCTGATATGCCCGTCTTCATAGGCACCCGGGTAGCTTACCCAGCCAAGCACCGCTGCCAATCCCAACAGAGCTAAGCCCAGAGCCGCCAGGTAGGCAGCCCCCAAAACGATTTTAAAACCCTTTTCATCTGCAGCAGCGCAGGCCGCCAGCCAGTAGATCATAAAAAAGGATGCGGCTTTAAGTACTTCAGTAACCGCATCCTGGGGATGAACCGGGGTAATAAGCGACAGGATATAGGCCAGGACAAAAGCGAGCATAACTCCATCCAGAATGTGTCCGGAAAAAACCGGCTTTGGCCGGTCAGCCTTAAACAAGATATTCAGGGCAAAGAGCAGAGCTATAGCTACGGCCGCCGGGAGGAATTCGGTGGGAAAGTAGAGCCCCCGGAAAAAGGGAGCCAATAGTATGATAAGCCCCAGAGCCGCCGGGAACAGGTAGTAACAGGCTTTTTCGTTATTATGTTTACTACTGTCATGGTTATGTACCGGCACTGGTTTTCCTCGCTTTCTGTAATTCTATATGGTAAATAATATCTGCCATACTACCAGCCTGCCGCTGCGGCACCTGCTATTTCTGCTTAGAATAGAATAAGGAGCAGAACGCATCCGGGTAATCCGCAGGTTCTTTTACTTCAGCAACAAGTA
>JAQUGU010000159.1 GCA_028683995.1 Syntrophomonadaceae bacterium
TGAAAGATAATAATATGGGGACTCTTTTTCAGACGGGCCATTATTTCTTCCATTTTATCGCCCACATTAACATCCCCCCGGGGCAGCTCATAATAATCCGCATCTTCACTCAACTCTTTGATTACCGCTTGATAAGCTTTTACCAGGGACTTTAAATCTGCTGTCCATTCCTCTGGCAGTTCTTTATCCTGCTGTTCTTCCCGGTAATAAATGCGCTCCACGCGGCCACTCTGTCGCTCCTCCAACCAAGCAGCAACCTCTTTAAACCGTTTGTAGGCCAGAAGCTTTTCTACCAGTTCATGGCGGGGATCAAGCGGTTCTTCCCCTTCCTCTGTTTCATCTATGCTGCCTGGTAACAAAAACCGGGATTTAAGATTAAGCAGATAGGAAGCCATTATTAAGAAATCACCCATACGATCCAGGTCAAAATCTCCACTGGTCTGCAGGTACTCGATATACTGTTCACTGATAACCGCAATAGGAATATCATAAATATCCACCTGGTTTTTTTCTACCAGATAGAGCAGTAAATCCAGAGGTCCATGAAAAGTTTCCAAATCAACCATATAGGCCATAGGGTTACCTCCATGCTAAACTAAAAGAGTATACCGACAAATAGAGAATATATAAGAGTCACCAGTGGAATCAGAATCCGGGAGAAGGCGCCGGTAATAATCAATAACAGTAAAATTATTGGACCATAGGCTTCCAGTGAATATATCACCTGAGCTCCGGAATCGGGGAGTAAACCGGCCAAAATTTTCGAGCCATCCAGCGGTGGCAGCGGAATAAGGTTAAATACTGCCAGAATCAAATTTATAAAAACCAGGGTATAAAGAATAAGGGCTATACCGGAAACCAGGTTTACCTGGCCAAAAGCTGCACTGGAGTTACCTATTATATAGAAGAAAGAGTTCATATCCAGGGGGAGTCCCCATATTTTAAGAATTACCATACCGGAAAAAGCCAGCAGCAGGTTCATAACCGGACCGGCTAGCGATACCAGCATCATGCCATTTTTAATGCCAGTATTTTTGAAGTTTAAAGGATTTACCATTACCGGTTTGGCCCAGCCAAAATGGAAAAACAAAAGCATTAAGAATCCCACCCAATCTATATGGGGCAGGGGGTTAAGGGTCAGCCTTCCCTGCAGATAAGCGGTGTCATCCCCCAGGTAATAGGCCACCCGACCGTGGGCATATTCATGAAAAGTTAGACCAATTAGTATTGCCGGTAACCATATTACGGCATTAATTAACCATTCCGTCAGCAACTCTGCCTTCCTCCATCCATTTTTTCACCTGCTGAATTTCATCTTCCCAGTTGTATAACACTTCATCCAGTTTAAGGCGGTAGATTTCATCAAAAATTAGGCGATATACAGGTCCCTCTTTAATACCCAGTTCCTTTAAATCATTGCCATTAACCTCTATCCTGACCCTTTCTTTGAGGTCAAGGTAATGAACCAGGTTGTCCCAGGCCTTTTCCTCTCTCACCAGGAGGAGCAGGTGAACAATATTTTCTTTGCTCCACTCTCCCAGCAGGTAGTCAATTTCATGAGCTACCAGGTTATCCTTCTCGGTCAGGTACCCGGCTACAAACGGTACCCGCCGGGATTCCCTTATAGTCTGAATCGCATAATTGTCAAAAGGATAACGCTCTAAAACACCCTCCACCTCATCCTCGCTTAAACGGGCTAGCAGAACTACGATATAGACCAACCAGGCTTTTACATTAACTGGATAGTACCTTTCCTCCAGCCAGGATACCATTATGGATATGCGTTTTAGGGTAACCCGGTTAAGATGCTCCAGTTTAACTTCCGGCAATATGTATTTCCACAGCCCTATTTCCTTCATTCGATCCAGCGAGTTGCTGGGATCCTTTTCACTCAGTATCAGGATTAACTCATGCAGAATACGCTTGTAAGATAGCTTTCCCAACATACGACGCTCTATAGCATCAATAGCAAAACGGAGGGTATCCGGTTCTATAGTAAAACTGTAGCGTTGTTCGAAACGAATAGCTCTTAATATACGGGTGGGATCTTCTACAAAACTAAGGTTATAGAGAATGCGAACAGTCCCCTTCTCCAGATCCCGACGCCCACCGAAATAGTCAATCAGGTCACCAAAGCGATTGGGATTTAAACATATTGCCAGGGTGTTTATAGTAAAATCGCGACGATAGAGATCCTCACGTATAGATGACTTTTGCACCCGGGGTAAGGCAGCGGGAAACTCATAGTATTCAGTACGGGCGGTGGCAACATCTATCTTGGTACCATCAGGAAGGCTAACCATCGCAGTACGGAAACGCTCATGAATCCTGGGCTTACCTCCCAATTCCTGGGCCAGGCAAGTGGCCAGTTCTTCACCGTTACCCTCCACCACCAAATCCAGGTCAAAGTTAGGTACCTGCAGGAAAAAGTCACGCACAAACCCGCCCACGCAGTAGACGGTACTTCCCAGATTCTCAGCAATCTGCCCGGCCAGTCGAAGAATAGCCAAAATCCTTGAAGGCAATCGTTCCTCCATCATACTGAGACAGTTAAGTTCTTCCCCCCCCCATGAATACAGCACTTCATGATCTTCCGGATAGTCATCCCCATGTAAAGTCCTTAATACATCAGTACGGGACACAATTCCCATCAGTCGGTCATGATCCACTACCGGTAGTCGCCCGATATCGTTTTCTACCATAATCTTTTGCAGCTCACCTACCGAAGTATCCAGAGCGATGGATAAGATATCAGAGGTCATAAAACCTTTTACCGGAGCATGCCCTAAATCATGCATATTGGCCTTATCAACATCACGGCGGGATATTACTCCCACCATAGTGTCTCCGTCCACTACCGGCATGCCGGTGTGACCGTAGCGCAGCATTATTCTACCAGCCTCTTCCATGGTGAAATGGGTAGGTACAGTTTTTACCGGTGTAGACATAATATCGCGAGCCAGAAGCCCCGGTTGGATATCACCCAGTTGCTGCCTGATAATATCTGCTACCTCCAGGGTAGATTTATTTCTGATAATAGCCGAAGCCGCTTTTTCATGTCCCCGACCTCCCAACACGCGCAGGGTCTCATTAACCCTTACATTAGTAGTGCGGCTGCGCGCCACCACATTTATCTTGCCTTCCATTTTAGCCAGTACAAAGATAGCATCACTATTTTCCACTTCAAATAAGCGATAAGTTACCCCATCCAGGCCTGGTATGAACTTTTCCGTCTCGCATACTGCTACCACCACATCCAGATTGTTAATCCGGTAGTGCTGGGCATTGTTAAGTAAAACCTGCAAAAGTTGTCTCTGTTCACCGGAAAACGGTTGTTCCATGAAATTGGCTACCACTGATAGGTTAGCCCCTTTACCCAGTAAAAATGCGGCTGCCATCAGATCCCGGGGAGTAGTGGAAGTGAAGAGCAGACTACCCGTATCTTCGTAAATTCCCAGGGTCAGGATAGTAGCATCAAAGGAACTAACACTAATACTTCGAGCCATAATTTCCTCAACTAAAATGGTAGTGGCAGCCCCAACCGCATGAATCTCTTTGATAGTACCGGATAGGTCATCCGGGGAAACGGGATGGTGATCATATATGTAAAATTCCAGGTTTTCCCGGGCGGCAATCTCCTGCAAATGCCCCATCCGGTTGATATTAGCAGTATCAACTAAAATTATTCGTTTTAACTGCTCAAAATTGACCTCTTTAGGTGTTTTTATCATTAAAAGGTCCTTATACAGAGCCATAAATTTTTTTACGTTCTTAGAAAGTGTTCCTGAAAAGACTTTAACTGCTGACGGGTAAAGCTTTCCAGCCGCTACCATGGCAGCCAGGCCGTCAAAGTCAAGTGCATTGTGTGAAGTAATTATTTCCAAATCTTCTTCCCCTCCAGTAAGTTAAATGAATTATATCACAACAGTAGCTGCTATGGTACACAGGGAGCAGTAGGAGTTAGGGGTATGGTAATCTACTGGAATGACAAGAGTGACAGGAAAATGGTTCTGTTGACACCTTCATTTTTGAAGTGATATAAATAGGGAGGAGAGTTTTGTGCCCTTCTGAGGCTTTTAATTTATAATGTAGACACTCCTATTGGGTTGATATAAAATGGATTCGTCTCGAAGGGAGGTATAATTTTGGCTTTACAAATCAACGTGCTGGACTATCTGGAGTATTCCGCTACGCGTTTTCCTAATAAGCCCTCCTTTTGCGATGAAAATCGTGCCATCACCTTCAAAGAGTTGATGCAGGATGCCAAAGCGGTAGGTTCCTACCTCGCTGTACGCTTCGGTCATACCGTTCGTCGCCCCGTAGCTGTCCTGGTCGACAGGACAGCAATTAGTATAA
>JAQUGU010000160.1 GCA_028683995.1 Syntrophomonadaceae bacterium
AATGAACATATCGAAGGAAAAAAAGAAGGAACTTCAGGCTCAGTACAAGTTAATGAAATCGGATATGGGTATATTTGCGGTAATAAATAAATCTAACGCTAAATATTTCCTGGAAACCACACCGGATTTGAAAGGAAGAATTAACAGTACCAAATTCAAGCTAAATGCAGGCGGTCATTATAATAAAGAGCTACAAAAAGATTGGCAGGAACTTGGAGAAAATGCATTCGAAATCAAAATCCTTGAACAAATCGAGTACGAAGAGGACGAATCTAAAACTGATTATTTAGAAGACCTGGAGTTACTAAAAATGATATGGCTGGAAAAGCTCAGCAAAGGCATGGCCCAGTTTTATTAATTCTGCCCTTATCTTTTTTCTCTGGCCTTATAAAAATAAACTACAAGGGTTCCTACCATCACAACCAGGAATATGGGCAAGAACAGGTTGCTCAATCCCGTTGCTTTCCCCAGCGCAACTTCTATGGTTACCCATTGAATATAAGCAAATAGCCAAATGGTTTCTACCTTTAGAAGAGCTATTCAGTCCCGCATCCTTTAGAATACTTTGCTTATTGACTTATTGGTTCTAGTAGACTGTAGGCCAGGCCCCCTGTAGGAGCAAGTAACAGTTCTGAGGGGGCATTTTTATAATCCCAGACGGTCTTTTAAGGCCTCTTGAAGCGCCTGGGAATAACTAATACCAGCCTCTTCAGCCATAATAGCCAACCACTGGGGAAGGCTTACTGTTTTAATTACCGACTTTGTTTCCTTTTTGCGCAGGTAATCATTCAGATCAACATCAATTAGGGTAACAAATTCCCCATCTAACGTGATTTTCACGTCACTATAACCCGTCGCAGCAGGTATCTCTTCTCCCGCCTGTTTCATAGCCAGGATACAACCAGCTAAAGCTTCCCTGGCCATGGATATTGCTTCCTCTATAGATTCTCCTTCGGTAACACAACCGGGAATGTCAGGTACATCAACAGTATATACCACACCACGTTCTTCAACGTTATCAGGGGTAAAAATGGCTGGGTAGATATAAATCATTTGTATTACTCCTTTCGCTTAAAGATAGGGTTTATTTCAGTCCCGCTGCTTTAAGGATTTTATTTAAGGTTCCGGGCGCCATGTCTTTATTATGGAGGGCTATCGGTATAGTTTCGGGTTTTGTAGGGTGTTTATGTATGTAATGTGAACCTTGTATTCTTACTACCACCCAACCATCTTCAGCCAGGACTTTCATTAGCTCTTTCGGTTTCATGTAGTTTTACCCTCCTCCTAAAACCATTATATTATTTAAAATTATATAACACAATATATATAACCTGAAGTTACCAAAAAAGGAATTCCAGATTCACGGGACTTAAAATCCTGCGAGGCTTAAAACTTGTGCCGGGTCGGATACCATTTAAAAAGATACCGAAGGCGCTATGCCTTCGATGTTTGAAGATTAATTTTAAAAAAACATAAAATGTTATTGAGAAAACATAGATTAGTGGTATCATATATAGTGCACCGGGAATAATGTATATGGAGGATCATTCATTTAGGTAAGCGCGATAAGCTAATAGAAGCAATTAGACGTAATCCAAAAAATGTTGCTTTTGAAGATATAGATAATCTCTTAAGATATTACGGATGTAAAGTAAGGCAAAAAGGAAGAGGCTCAAGCCATTATAAATATACTCATCCATCAGTTAAGTGGGTTCTTGAGATTCCTAAAGATAAGCCTGTAAAGGCAATATATGCCCGTCGTGCTTTAGAGATGATAGACGAAATAAGGGAGGCGTTTGATAATGAATAGTGAGAATTTATTCGGCTACAGTGTAAACTTAATCCGCCTATCTGAAGAAGATGGGGGAGGTTGGATTGCTGATGTACCGGAATTAAAAGGTTGTTTGGCTGATGGAGAAAATCCTGGAGAAGCCTTGGATAATTTAAAAAGTGTAATTGCAACATGGTTGGAAGTTGCTCGTGAAGAAGGCATGGAAATACCAGAGCCACGTATTTACACTGATTCTGAATTTAGTGGCCGGTTTACTCTTCGGACTCCCAAAAGTTTACACCGACAATTAGCCCAGGAGGCGGAAATGGAAGGAGTTAGCCTTAATCAATTTATTCTTTCTTTAATATCTTACAATTTGGGGGTCAGAATATCTAATAAGGATAATGATGAGAAACAAACAGTTTCCTCTCGGTATAGTTATCCAATTGGAGCCAATTATTGAAGATGAAAATGATGATACAATTACTCTACTCTGTAAACGTAACAAAAACTGGCGTTTGAATTAATCAAAAGAATGGTTTTAGCCTGGGATAGTGATTTTACGAAATTAACGACTGCCGAAAGAGAACGGTTGGCCAAGGCTGAAAAAGAAATTGCCAATAAAAATACTGCCAATCATTTGGATATTGATTGGAATTAGCGCAGCATGGTACACGGGACCTACCCTCCGATAGAAGATAGCAGGGGGTAGGTTAAAGTACTCACCCTATCGACTTCACCTTTAATAACCGTGGGTCGTGGCCCATTAAGAGGCGGGAGCCCAGTTTTTTTATTTCCGGCCAGGGAACTGCTTGTCTTTGTACCGGACCGGCGCAGTTACGCTTCTTGAGCCAATCTCCAATAGTATCCATGAGTCCTTCTTCCCAGTAAAACCTTGCTCCCACTCCCTCCCGGAAATGTTGCCAGCTTTCCGGGGGAATCTGTTTCCAGAGCATGTCGTAGTTGAAGGGGGAATCCCCGATTAGATGAACCAGTCCTTCTTTAGTCTGTACTTCTACCAGTTGATGACCCTTAGTATGACCGCCGCTATGTATAACTTTCAGGCCGGGTTTAAGTTCCTGGTTACCTTCCAGAAGCTCTATATTGGGCAGCAGGTGAAACCAATGGTTGGGATTAAAATAAGTTTCTTCATTAGGATTAAGTTGCAAGAGACCGCGAAATTCGTCCGCTTGAAAAAGAAAGCGGGCCTGCGGAAAATCAGGCATGCCGCAAGTATGATCCCAGTGAATATGGGTCATAATTACATTCTTTATGCCAGCGGGATCAAATCCTAATTTTTCTATAGCCGCCTTTACCTTCTGCTCCCCAGTCTGATTGGCATGAGTGTTGGCACCCGGAATCGCATCCGGGTCAAAACCAGCATCTACCAGCACGGCTTCACCATTTTCATCCACTACCAGGAAAGCAAAACAATGTATATCCTCCATAGAGCGGGCAGATTTCATTAAAATATTAAAAGAGCCGTTATACAATGGGTAAATGGTATGATTCATCCTCAAACTCCTCCATAAAAAGCTAAATATAATAGAATTATACACTTTCTGAAGGCTGTATTGAAGGATGATGTAACAAACTAAAGCTTTGATATAGATATTACATTGATTCTTCTATTAGTAAAACCGCTTAAATATTTTACCTGGCTATAGTTTATTAATGTTATTTTCAGTGCACGTATGGTTCGTAAAACTTCAGGATCAGCCAGAACGTTGTATTCTATTTTCCGTACCTCAGTCCAGGTGGAGACTTTAGGCAAATATTCATCAACATAGCCTGGGTGGCAGATAATTTCTGATATCCCATCAGATACTGAGTGCAGGTTGTTTAACAATAACGATTTACCACCCGCTTCAAAATAAACATTGGAGTAGAAATTATCTACCACTCCCGGGAGGGAGTTTATCCTGGCGTCGGGTTCCCAACCAGTGCGGCGCATAGGCAGGTTCATAGTTCGTGCCAGTATTAACATGGGACGGCAAACCGCCATGCGTTTTTGAGTAAAACCGTGGGAATCAATATGAGTGGGCTGAATTCCGGCACTTTGTAAACGGTGCATCTGGGCCTTTAATTCGGTCATTACATCGGATTCATCCCAGCTCAAATTATTAGAAAATTCTCCCTTGTGGTTAACCAGGGAGGGTATCCAGTTAGCCGGGGCTATAGGGGAACCTTCAGAGAGGTTAAAATGCAGACCCACACCCAGAGTTGCTACATGGCGTATGCGTTTTACTGCATCCTTAAAACCGGGCATATTAACCATCAGTGAGGTGCTGGTTACTACACCGGCTTGATGTAAATCTATTACGGCTTGGTTAATGCCCGGTGCCAGGCCAAAATCATCGGCTGTTATTATGAGGTGTTTTGCCATTTGCGCCACTCCTTATCTCAATTAATGACAGTATTAGTTTATGTAATGCCAATTTATCCTGTTACTGGGAGCTATGACTACAAAACTAATAAAATCAATCCTAAACAAGTGAATATGAGTGTTAAAATAGAAGCAGTTTTGTCCTGGAAGATGTAGTTGCGGGAGGGGTTTAGATGGCACTGTTTTCCGAGACCAGTAT
>JAQUGU010000161.1 GCA_028683995.1 Syntrophomonadaceae bacterium
TAAAAGCAATTTGTTCACAGTCTTTTATATTAAATAAGCGGGATAGTGCTTCCCGGGCATCAAGCAGTATTGACCCTGCTTTTAATGTTGCCTGATGGCTTCCCCGCCCCGGGTTCCCCCCCAGGCAACGATTAAAATGGTCAACCGCAGTATAAACACTTTCCGGCTTGGGAAATGAGGTTGCAGCATTATCCATATAGATCATCAGTAAGTGTTCCTTCCGCACAAAAGTATTGTTTCGTTATATTTATGCACTGGCTAAATAAAATAGTAAACTCCTTAATAATTAAAGCGTTAGACTGCGGGCGGTAGTAGTCAAGATTTCCAGGGCGGTGTACATATTAGTAACACTGCCAACCGCTAATTTATCCTTGGCCTGATAATAGTCGAGACAAGTACCACAGGAAAGAATCTCTACCCCTTTGTTTTCCAGAACCTTCAGGGTATCAAGTACGGGAGACCCTTCAATAGTCAAGAAGATGCCGCTGTTCATGAATATGATATGCTTTACCTGGGCATCAAGTTCGGTTAAAGTAAAAAGGAAACTTTTCATCAGCACCTGACCCAGCTCGGCTTCACCCTGACCAAAAAGGTTGCTGCGTATCATAATGGCAATGTCTTCAACTTTATCGCCAGCATCTTCATCACTGCCCCCAACCCTGGTCATATGAATATAGTAATCATCATCATCTTGCTTAACTTCTAATTCATATCCCTGGCTTTGAGCCAGTTTGCTAACATTCTCCAGGGCTACCGTCTGATTAACAATGGTAGTAAGCTCCTCACCCCCGGGTTCTTCCATAGCTTTTTTAGTCATAATAACCGGTTGGGGACAGGTAAGTCCTCTGGCATCCACCACTTTGCCCATCAATAAAACCATCCTTTCCACTAAATAAATTAACCCGCCATAGGCCGAAGGCCAACCCTAAAGAGTACACGCAACCACCGATGAAAATAGTTACAACCTATCTTTATTTTAACGCGGAAACCGCGGAACCATTGGGGAACTACGCGGAAATATTCTATTAAAAAATCCGCGTAAATCCCTTCTTAATCCGCGCGAGCGAAGCGAGCCCGCGTCTATTCCCAATTCTATTTTCGTACTAACTATTCTGTCCCAGTAATGCCGCACCCAGAGCTCCGGTAAACTGGCATCCCTCTGGTATTAACAACTGACACCTCAGTTCCTCCTGCAGAGCCCGGCGTACACCTGGGTTTTTTGCTACTCCGCCGGTAAAGGCAACTTCACCGTCTATTCCAATTCTTCTAACCATGGCGGCTACCCTTCTGCCTACTGATTGGTGCAGACCAGCAATTATCCCGGCTTTGGAGGTTCCCCGAGCCAACAAACCAATAATTTCGGATTCGGCAAATACTGTACACATACTGTTAATTGGAACTATATTATTAGAGTCTTCATGTTCCCCCAATTCACTTACGTCCAGGCCCAGGGCATTGGCCATAACCTGTAAAAAACGGCCAGTCCCGGCAGCGCATTTATCGTTCATGGCAAAATCAATTACCCGACCCTGTTCATTAACCCGTATTACTTTACTATCCTGCCCGCCTATGTCAACTATTGTCCCTACCTGCGGGTACAGCTCGGCTACTGCCCGAGCATGGCACTTAATTTCAGTAGCTACCTGACCGGCACCGGTAACTGCGATACGACCGTAACCAGTTACAATAATATCATCCAGTTGCTCTCTTTCACATCCCGATATCTTCAGTAATTTGCAGATAAGCTCTTCGCTGGCATCACGCGGACTCCAACCGGTAGGAATCATAGCCCGGTGCACCTTACCCCGGTCCAATATAACCCCTTTGGCTGCCACTGATCCGATATCCAAACCAACTACCAACATCAGACCACCATCTCCAATAAGGCTTCAATACGTATTTTTAAGGTTTCCAGGTCAGAAGAGGAATAATCACTTTCCAGGTGCAGGTAGGGGAGGCCTTTTTTCCTTACCAGGTTACCCACCTCAAAAGCTTCAACATTGTAAGTATGACAGGCCTGCCAGGTAAGATCAACAACTGCATCTACCCGAAACTCTTCCATCATGCGCTCCAATAATTCAAACCGGTAAGGGTTAGGACTCATACAGGAACAAGGTATCTCCATATATTTCTGCGCCAATGCGATTATCGGGTCATCTAACTCAGTATCACTCTGTAATTCCAAAGTCTTGTAACCGGAGCAATTCTCCATTGCCACAATTAAGCCACCAGCTTCTTCCACCAGGCGGATAACCTTCTCGGAACCCAGGCCGACCGGGCAGCCGGTAAGTAGTACCCGGGGCTTTTTGACTCTGGCCTGACCCTGCTGGCTAGCTGCCAGTTCTTGCTGCAGTCCATTAAGCATAGTCAAAAGCTTCTCCCTATCACTGCTAAAACTCCGCGACCAGGTAACGGTAAGCAAATCCATTCCACTCAACACCGGAGGCTCCATTTTATTTAAATCACTAATAGCTTTTACCGCCATCGTCTCATCATTTACTGTCCTGATAGCCTCCCATAACTTTTCATCAGTAATTTGTACATCCAGTTCTTCCTCCAGGGTGGAACGCAAACGCCTCAGTTCCTTTACCCATAGTTCCAGAGCAGCATCCAACTGGTGCAAATGGGGCAGTTGCATAACATATACGGGCTTAATGTCCTGCATAATTTCAAACATCTTTTTCTTGCCATCACAGGTAGTTTCCCCTATAACCAGATCCGAAAAATGAAAAAACGGGCAGGTATCGGTAGCGGCAAAACCGTAAGATGATTTTATCAATGGACACAAGTTTCGGGGCAAGACCGTTTCTGCCGCCGCAATTGGTGCTTCACTGGTTCCGCACAAACTGACCGGAATGGCGCCGGCAGCTAAAATCATTTCCCGGGGACAATAGGCGCAATAAACCCCCACCACTTTCTGCCCCTCATCCTTGGCCTCCTTTATTTTCATCAGGCTAGCTCCTCGAATGCTCATAAAATCCTCTAAATTAACCGACATACGTATTCCCCTTCCCCTTTTTTCATAATCTTATAGCAGACCACAATTCCATTAGCTATTAATTATTCCACCGTATTATCAATATTTATTGCTATTCCTAATTCGACCATAAACCTTATATCTTATTATTAAATATATCACATACGCTATTATATTAGAAATAACTAAAGGTAATAGTTGCTGGAACAGAGCAAAGTAGGTAAACGTCTGCCTTTAACCATATTTCCCACTAATTTACAGCTATCTGTAAGGCGGGGTAGTACAGAAGTATCATTTAGGTTAGAATAATGACGGAAATAGTGTAAAATTATGATGAATAATGACAGGATAGGAGATAAGTTAGTGAACCGGAAGAGACCTGAAAATTTTATAAGTGAATTGTCCGGATCCATTGGGGACCTGGGTACTTTTCTTCCCTATATCATTGGTGCTATTACCATTGGTGGTCTGGATACTACCGGGGTGCTGTTTACCTTTGGAATAATGTATATTGTCACCGGCTGGTATTACCGTATTCCTATTCCGGTACAGCCCATGAAGGTAATGGGTGCTGCTATACTGGTTCACCATCTTAGCGCCGGTGAAGTTGCTGCTGCCGGGATATTAATGGGGGTAACCCTGCTATTCCTGGCTATGAGCGGTCTGGTAGAAAAACTGGCCCAACTTACACCCCAAAGTGTGACTGCCGGCATCCAGGTAGGCCTGGGTATTAGCCTGGCTATGCTAGGGATTAAGTTTATCCAGGATGATCTAATATTAGGCCTGATAATTGTTATAGGAATGTTTTTTCTCTTCAGTTTCAAGAAACTACCGGTGGCCATTATCGCCGTAGTAGGAGGAACCCTCTTAGCTTTTCTTCTTCACCCGGAATTAAGTTTTCCCCGGCTAGCAGCTGGTTTTCACCTGCCTCATTTGACCTTTCCAGAATGGAAGGATTTTGGCCGCGGGTTTACCCTGGCTTATCTTCCCCAATTACCCCTTACCTTAACTAACGCAGTTCTGGTTACGGTTGCCCTGGCTCATAACCTCTTCCCGAACGAGTCATCACGGGTTAACGAGAAGAACCTCTGCATCAGCCTGGGGCTGGGTAACCTGATAGCCATGCCCCTGGGTGGTTTTCCTATGTGCCATGGCAGTGGAGGTTTGGCTGCTCATTACCGTTTCGGCGCCCGTACCGGCTTAAGCGTTATTATGATTGGGGTATTCTTGCTGCTAACCGCGGTTATCCTGGGGCCTTCAGGGGTCGATTTGCTGGGTGTTATCCCCCAATCAGTACTGGGGGCACTGCTATTCTTTAGTGGAATTGACCTTATAAAAAGTGGCCAATATAGTGGAAAAGGTAAGTCCCTGTATCCAT
>JAQUGU010000162.1 GCA_028683995.1 Syntrophomonadaceae bacterium
TCCCGTAGCTCCCGATGTACTGCCTGCCCCAACCGCTAAGGAAATGTTAAAACGCCTGGGTGACCCTTATGCCCGCTATCTCACTCAAGAGGAGTACAAGGAAGAGCTGGAGGCCCTGGATGGGAATTTTGTCGGAGTGGGGATATACATAACCGGCGGCAGTGACGGGGTGCAGGTGCTGTCGGTAATAAAGGACTCGCCGGCAGAGAAGGCGGGGCTGAAGAAGAATGATATTATTATAGCGGCAGATGAGACTACTCTGGTGGGGATAGACGCGGATAAGGCTATGGAGATACTGCGCGGCACGGTTGGAAGTACGGTGGTACTAAAAGTTAAGCGTGACGGGCAGGTATTAAGTTTTAATATTACCCGGGAAAAAGTAGAGGTACCTACGGTTCACCCGGAAATGCTGGATAAGGGACTGGGTTACCTGGGGATAGATGATTTCGGCCAGCGCACCCCTGAGGAACTTCAGAAAGCAGTAAAGAGCCTGAAGAAAGCCCGGGCTGATAACTGGATAGTGGATTTGCGGGGCAATCCCGGAGGGTACCTGGAGTCGGCTATTGATATAGCCGGGGTTTTTATGGGGGAAGCACCGGTGGTACTGGTGAAGGAACGGGACTCTATAGACGGTTATACAGGTACTCCAGGTGATGTATTTATAGATGGTGCGATGGTATTATTACAGGATGAATATAGCGCCAGTGCGGCGGAGATTTTGGCGGGGGCTCTGCGGGATAACCAGAGGGCTATCTTAATCGGGAAGACTACTTATGGTAAGGGAACGGTGCAGCAGATTTTCCCTTTGTCCAACGGGGATAATTTAAAAATAACCATAGCCCGTTTTTATTCCCCTGTGGGTGAGGAGATTAACGGGGTGGGAATTAAGCCGGATATTGAGGTGGATAATGAGAACTGCCTGGCAGCGACCAAACTGATTTTAAGCGATAATCGGGATACTGTGCATGGCAGTATGATGGCATTGGAACTGGATAGTTTTGTAGCAGCAGTTGATATCAGCAGGCTGCGCCAGGCGGGCTACTGGAAGGCTTGGGCCGACATTGTGGACGGGATTGGCGATGCGCCGGTGTATTACGGTAATGACTCGAAATGGACTGAACTCAGTAGTGAGGAACGGAAGCTGCAATGGCCTTACTATTATCCGGGATATGAGTTTATCGGGGATATTTCTGAGCAGGATATTAAAGTAGATATGAAGACGGCACTTAATGAGAAGTATGTAAATGATTTCAATATCCAGCTGATCAATGTCGCCAGCGGGCAGCGGATTAAGGCGGAGCTTAAGCTGGTAAATGACAGTACCTTCAGCTGCCAACCCTTTAAGTCTCTGGAGCCGGGCGAATACTGGCTGGTAATCCATGATACCCTGCGCTTTGCCGACGGGCAACGGCTGCCGCAAGGGCAGATTGCCACCGTCCGAATTCCGTAAGGAGAGCATGTTACCAGTGTCTCGTAGGTGACAGGGGACGGTTCCTGTGTCACCTGTCAGTGTCTCGTGAGGGTGTAGGGGCAGACCCGTGTGTCTGCCCGGCCGACCACTGCACCCGGGGGTATTACTCCTAATAGTAACGGAACTGCAGACCCAGGGCGAACACATGGGTTCGCCCCTACAGGGTACGTGCCTTTGCAAGGGCACGTCAAGAACTGTCCCCACTTGTCCCCACTTGCCCACATGTTATTTTCTACTAATACCTTGACCCCTGTTTCCATTTCCAGCTATAATGCAATTAATAATCCGACCAACCGGTCGGTCAGTTTTATGCGCATAGAAAATGGGAGGGGAAATAGTGAATAAGATTCAACGGTTATTCTATATTTTACTGGTTCTGGTATTATCCCTATCGTTATTAAGTGGTTGTGAAAAGGAAAAAGAAGTAGCCAAAGAGACGGAATTAAGTGTTAACACGGTCAAGGTGGAGAAGCGTAACATAGCCCAGGCAGTTAAGTACCCGGGAACGGTGCGGGGAGTTAACGAAGTGTACATAATGCCCAAGGCACCAGCGCGGGTAACGGCCATATATGTGAAGCCGGGTGACCGGGTAAGTGCCGGGCAGACCCTCTTGACCCTGGACAGCAGTGACTTTGAAGCCTCTATTCGGCAGGCCGAAGCGGGTGTAGCTATGGCTGAGGCGGGTAAGAAAGCTCATGACATTCAGTTGGAAAATGCCCGGCTGGGCTATGAGAGAACCCAGAAGCTGTTTGATGCCGGTGCTGCCTCCCAGCAGCAGTTGGAAGCTGCTAAGAGTGCTGTGGAAGTACTGGAAACCGGAAGCATTGAAGCCACTCTGGAGCAGGCCCAGGCTGGCCTGATGTTAGCTCAAACCCAATTAAATCACTGTACTATTACTTCACCCATAAGTGGTGTAGTAGGAAGCGTTAATCTTTCCCTGGGTGATACCGCCAGCCCCACATCGCCTGCCGCAACCGTAAGCGATACCTCCCGTTTAGAAATAGAAGCCTTGGTTAGTGAATCGGAAGTTAGTTATATAAAAAACGGCGCTGTAGTAGACGTACTGGTGAAGGCTGCCGGAGAAAAGCCTTTTAAAGGCAAAGTAGACAGCGTTTCCAGTGTAGCTGATCCCATGAAGCGTAATTATACGGTGAAGGTAGTCCTGGACAATTCGGATAATAAAATTAAGTCGGGTATGTTTGCCGAGGTGGTAATCAGCACCGTTAGCAAAGATGATGTGCTTACCGTACCTCTGGCGGCAGTTGTTCCCCGCAGCGGTCGGCAGATTGTCTACACTGTGGACAGCAAGAACCGCGCTCGGGAGATAGATGTTGAGATCGGCCTGCGGGATAATAAATATGTAGAAATCATTTCCGGGTTAAAAGCCGGGGAGCAGGTTATAACCAAAGGCAATACCCTGGTAAACACCGGTACCCTGGTCAGGGTCGTTTCCGGGGGGGCTAAATAATGAAAATTATTAATTTTTCCGTAAAAAGGCCGGTTACCATGATTATCCTGGTATCGGTAGTAATTATCCTGGGTTTTTTCACCTTGTCTAAAATGGCAGTAGACTTGATACCGGATATGAAGTTCCCTATTGCCGCAGTAATGACTGAATACCCCGGAGTAGGTCCGGAGGAAGTGGAATCCCAGATTACGAAGCCCCTGGAAGGTGCGCTCAATTCCATGGGCAACATAAAGGAACTTCACTCTATTTCCATGTCTGGTTCCTCTATGATCCTTATTTATTATGACTGGGGAACCAACATGGACAGCACGGTTAATGAGATTCGGGAAAAGATTGGTTTGGTTGAAAAGGCTCTTCCCAGCGGTAGCCAGAAGCCGATGGTTCTTAGAATGGACCCCACGTTAATGCCGGTTATCCAAATTGGGGTTAAAAGCGAGAGCATGACCCTGGGCCAATTGCAGGAAGTAGCGGAAGACATCATTGAGCCACGTTTAAGCCGCATTACCGAGGTAGCTTCGGTAGTAATGACCGGGGGATCGCAGCGGGAAGTTAAGGTAGAAGTAGACCCGGTTAAGCTGGCTAATTATAATCTTACCCTGGGGCAGGTTACCCAGGTTCTACGCACGGAGAATTTCAATATGTCGGCCGGCCAGGTCAAAGATGGGGGACGCCAGTATTTCCTGCGCAGCCTGCAGCAGTTTGAATCGGTAGAAGATATTAAGGATGTCGCCATATTAACTCCGACCGGCGGCACCGTTTATATTAAGGATATAGCCACGGTAACTGATGGCTATAAAGATGAGAGCCAGATGACCCGGGTGGACGGACAGCCCGCAGTAGGGATTCACTGCCTTAAGCAGAGTGATGCTAATACAGTTAAGACCTGTACCGCAGTTCGCGCAGAACTGGAGCAGATTGAAAAAGAGCTGGATCTGGACCTGGATATTAAGGTGGTAATGGATCAATCCACCTATATTAACCAGTCCCTTGATACTACTAAACGGATGATGATTGAAGGCGGCCTCCTGGCCATGCTGGTTTTGTTCCTGTTCCTGCGTAATTTCCGCAGTACTTTAATTATTTTTACCGCTATACCGCTTTCCATAATAGCTACCTTTATTCTGATGTATTTTAACCACGATACCCTTAACCTGATAACCCTGGGGGGATTGGCCCTGGGCCTGGGGAGGATGGTGGACGATTCCATTGTCGTATTTGAAAACATATATCGTCACCGCCTGCTGGGGCTGTCGGCTATGGATGCTGCTGTGACCGGTGCTTCCGAGGTAGGAATGGCAGTTATTGCCTCTACCTTTACCTTGATAGCAGTTTTCTCCCCTATAATGATGACTGAAGGATTGGCTTCCGTGTTGTTTAAACCCCTGGCG
>JAQUGU010000163.1 GCA_028683995.1 Syntrophomonadaceae bacterium
GTCCCGGTGACCATGTAATAAGCACCAGCATGGAGCATAACGCCATAGCCCGGCCACTTTATACCCTTTCCCAAAGGGGGGTGGAATGGACCGCGGTAGCCTGTGCTGATGATGGTAGCCTGAACCCGGAGGACATTCGCAGGGCTATTAAGCCCAATACCCGTATGGTTGCTATGTTACATGCCTCCAATCTTACCGGCACGATTATGCCGATTGCTGAAGTAGGTAAAATCTGCCGGGAAAACAACCTGATTTTTCTGGTTGATAGCGCTCAAACAGCAGGAGTGCTGCCGTTGGACGTGGAGGCTCAGAACATTGATTTACTTGCATTTACCGGGCATAAGGGATTGCTGGGTTTACAGGGTACCGGCGGACTTTATGTATCTACCGGAATTGAAATAAACCCGCTCAAAGAAGGTGGAACCGGATCTTTTTCCGAACATTTACAGCACCCAGAATTCATGCCGGATCGATTGGAGAGCGGAACCCCTAATACGCCAGGAATAGTAGGTCTCCTGGCCGGAGTGGAATTTATCCTGCAAACCGGACGGGAGAACATTCGCCGTCATGAACAGGAGCTTACAGAAATGCTGCTGGACGGCCTCCAGGAAATTAAAGGGATAAGGTTATACGGCCCGGGTGATAGTGAAAAACAGACCGCAGTAATTGCTTTTAATATAGATGATGTGGATTGTGGGGAACTAAGCATGCAGCTGGATTACCAGTATGGCATAGTAACCCGTTCCGGATTACACTGTGCCCCGCTGGCTCACCAGACTATTGCTACCCTGGAAAGCGGGTCCTGCCGACTTAGCCCCGGTTACTTCACAACCAGGGAAGAAATAGAGACGGTCATCAGAGCCGTACATGATATAAGCAAACAAACCGGGGGCTAAAAACCCCCGGTTTTAAAAATTTCGGGCCATTTACAAATACCAACTATTTCCATTGTTTCACGTGAAACAATTCGTCTTAAAAACTAAACATCAGCGCCGATTTTCTTAATTAACCCGTCATGAGTACGGGACACGCAACCATTTATGAAAATAGACAAGAGCGATAATCCATGAAAAATCATATTCTTAATAAATTCAGTGTTTTTCATAGTTTTCAGTGTATTCAGTGTCTATTTTGTTATTAACCCGTCATGGCCGGAGGATGCAACCAGACATGAAAATAGGTGTACCGGATTGGAGAGTTAGTAAGTCCCCTCACCCCTATCTCTTCACTCTGGACAATCAATCAAGTTCTAAAGTGAAGTTATTTACACGACAACCATATTGTTAGCGCCTATTTCTGTACTAAGGTATAAAATTCATCTTCCGCGCCTGCCATTCCAAGTGGGAACGGAAATCAGGATGGGCAATGGATATGAGTTCCTTTACCCTGGTTCTCAAGTTTTGTCCCTTCAAATTAGCCACCCCATATTCGGTTACCACATATTGAACTTCCGTGCGGGAAACGGTGGTGAACATACCTTCGCTCAGGCTGGGTACTATCCTTGAATGCACTTCCCCTTTCTTATCCGTATAAGTTGAATAAAGGGTAAGGAAAGACTTGCCCCCTTTGGAACGCCAGGCCCCCTGTACAAAGTCAAGCTGCCCGCCGGTACCGGTATATTGCATAGAGCCAACCGATTCAGACGCACATTGTCCGCTCAGATCCACTTGCATAGTTCCGTTTACCGATATCATCTTATCATTTTTACTGATAACATAAGGGTCGTTGACAAATTTTGTAGAGTGCATTTCTACCAGGGGATTTTCATCGATAAAGTCATACAATTTTCTAGTTCCAAAAGCAAAAGAACCTACCCATTTATAGGGTATAAAACTCTTTTTGCTACAGGTTACTACCCCAGCCTCATAGAGGTCTACCATGGTATCAGTCAACATTTCCGAATGAATCCCCAGGTCTTTTTTATCCATTAGGAAATTGGCCAGTGAGTTGGGCATACCACCAATACCGATTTGAATGCAGGAGCCGTCCTCAATCATTTCAGCAATAAAGCGTCCAATTTTCTCGTCCCTATCAGTTATTGGTATATGAGGTAGTTCAACCAGGGGTACATTATTTTCAATCACTGCTGTTACTTCAGTAATATGAAACTGATTATTACCATGGGTGCGGGGCATATTTTCATTGACCTCTACTATAATTGCCCGGGGATTACTAACTTTGGCTGCTTCCCAACCCCAGTCCACGTTACAACCAGTGCTGAAAAAACCGTGTTTATCCATAGGAGAAACCACCATAGTACAAACCAGAGATTTAAGGGTATCAGCCCGGCAGCGGGATATCATATCGACAGTCTCACCCAGGCGGCAGGGAGTATAGGTGAACATACCCTGGCCCACACCATGGCGGGTAGCCGGACCCACAAAGCCAGTATCAATAGTTACCTTTCCCACCAGGTCCGGGTGGTAGAGGTCAAACCATCTCACATCGACACCACTTACATAAAGGATATCACGTAAATTGTCTTCGCGAATTCTTTTGGCTACCGCATTAACTAGACCTAGAGGCTGCCCATTAGAAAGAGGTCCTACTACATTATCACCGGATTCAAATAGTTTTGCTGCCTCGTCAGGACTCATTAACTTTTGTTTATATAATTCCTTCCATTTTATATTATTCACCATAAATTCCCCCTTTTTAATTCGGGTATTGCCTGAATCAAAAGTATTAATTTAGATAAATATCTTATTTGCCCTGAAACGAAGCTTTGCGCCCTTCCAGGAAAGCCAGCATACCCTCCTGTTGGTCTTCGGTAGAAAACAGATAGGCAAACTTCTCCTTTTCCATCATCAATCCGGTATGAATGTCCACATCGTAACTTAAATGGATTAGTTCTTTGGCCGAATGCAATGCAATCGGTGGTTTCCTGGTTAATTTTCGAGCCAGTTTCAGAGTTTCTGCTTCCAGGTCCTCTAGGGGAACCAATCTATTAATAACTCCTAATTCCAGTGCTTTCTTAGCATCAAAGATTTCACCCAGGAAAATTAATTCCTTGGCTTTACCTTCACCTACCAGACGAGTTAATCTCAGGGTGCCGCTGCCGCCAGGAATAATCCCCAGGTTAATCTCCGGCAGGCCAAAAACGGCATTATCAGCCGCAATGCGAATATCGCAGGCCAGAGCCAGTTCACAACCGCCTCCCAGGGCATAACCAGAAATAGAAGCAATACTGGGTTTATTAAGAGCCATCAGCTTATTCATACCCATTTGCACCTGGGAAATATATTGGTGTGCATCTTGAGGAGAATAACTAACAAAGCTCTTAATGTCAGCACCGGCGGCAAACGCCTCCGTATTACCCTTGACTATCAGCACCCGAACAGTATCATCCTTAACCATGTCATCCATTGCTTGCGATAAATCGAGCAGGACATCTTCATTAATAGCGTTTAAGACCTCGGGCCGGTTTAATTGTACAGTGGCAATACCAGAGTCCTTGGTGTAAACAATAGTTTTAAAATCCATCCCCATTCCCCCTTTGAATTCTAACCTTCAGCGCCAATGTCCCGACAATTGTAATAATATTAGAAAGATTCTGAACACTCTACTGAGAAAAGGTAAAGCATTTAACATATTGAGAAATATACCAGGATGGATGCCGGGAGTGAAAATAACAGAAAGCCTAATTACATTTAACCGGTAAATGATAGAATTGTCAATACATGCCATGCATACCTTGTTCAACCAGTAGTCCAGTGTTAGTTTATATGACTGGTTCCGGTTTTTAATTCCACCATATTTCCCATGATAAATCCCCATTCATCCTGTAAAATTAGGCCGGGTGTAGGGTACTAGGAGTTTCAAGGCTTGGCAATAAAAAACAGTGGACCTTTTAGATCCACTGCATTAAGGAATATAATTAAAAACGCCGTCTATTTTAAGATTGGCCCCGGCATGGGCAAAACATTTTTGGAGAAAGCGGTGTTAAGAATAATTGCTGAAGCTACATATATACCCAGAATGCCTCCAATTAACAGGAAAGTACCCGCTATAGGAGCGAAGCTGCGGGAAATTAACTCCAAATCCATAAAAGCTACAAAAAATACAGCAACATCCAGGGCCAGAACTACCAGACTCATTACCAGGGGGGACTGTTTTAAGTAGGCCGGAGTCCACATAACTAAGACTATCCAAAGAACCAACCAGGCCCATCCGTCTATCCTCGCATCTATAGCCCAACCATTGGCAGCAGCGAAATACTTAAAGATAAACTCCATGCCCCCTACCAGCATAAAGAATGCGGAGAAGAAGAGAAAAACATTACCTCCG
>JAQUGU010000164.1 GCA_028683995.1 Syntrophomonadaceae bacterium
GACTTCGCCAATGTGTTGCAGGTCTGCGTTGACGGAGGCGCCAAACGGGTATTGATCCCGGCCCTGTCAGTCGTTGACCTGCAGACCGTACCCCCGGAACTACTGATTAAAGTGCAACCAATCTTCTATTCTGACCCGATTGATGCGGTGTTCAAAGCGTTAGGCGCGGTATAGGGGGTTAGTAAAGTTCAAGAAAATAGTAGGGCTAATAGTTTAGTATAGTGACTTAATTTGATAAAATTGTAGCTTGTTGGTGATATATAATATAGTCAAGGTGACTAATGTAGATATTTTTAAACTCACAAAGGGGGGGTATAGTCTTGATAAATACGATTCGTGAAAAAACTATAGTTAAGCCCGGAGGGTTGGTTGAGATTCGTTCAGGAGAATTGCCTGAGGGGGTTACGGTTGAAGTAACTATTGTAGTTGAACGTGATAATACAGAATCGGTATGCCAGTCGCTAGTTGATTTTATCGGGTCAGCCAAAGGGTGTTTCTTATCTCCCCGGGAGGCGGATGAATTTATTAGGGGGGAGCGTGACGCATGGGATTAATAGATAGAATGATGGACCAGCGTGTATATCTGGATACCAATATTTTTATTTACGCAGTAGAAGGCTATGCAGAATACCGGGATGTTCTAACCGAATTGTTTGAAAAAATTGATCAGGGAACTATTAAAGCAATAAGTAGCGAGTTGACTTTAGCAGAGATACTGGTTAAACCTATTATGGAGCAAAACCATAAGGCCCAGGATATTTACCAGCAAGTCCTGCAAACATCAAATGGGCTGGAGATGGTACCAGTAAACCGCGACATTCTGATAGAAGCAGCCAAGATAAGGGCTCAGTCCGGGCATAAATTACCTGATGCTATACATTTAGGTACGGCATGTTTGCACAATTGTAATATTTTTCTAACCAATGACAAAAGAATTAGAGGGATCGCTGAAGTATCAAGGGTCTTAATAGAGGAATTAGTTAAAAGTTGCTAGTAAAATCAATGGATTGATCTGATTTCCATACTTTTCAATCCAGTCAATATTGATTACTGCAAATAGCTGAATCACTTCATCAGGGGTGTCTTTTTCAGTGAATGAACATAGTCCGTTTGTACATTAAAAGATTTTCTGAATATGGGCGTAAAGTGGATATAGTATTTTTATAAATGCGAGGGTTAAAATCAAAACCGCTCGCCTTTTTGTTAAGAAGTTGTCCAAAATAGATGAGTATTTAAACCAAATTTAGAGTAGTAAGTCTGATGAAAGGAAAAATGCTAATGAAAATCATTCATACCTCAGATTGGCACCTGGGATGCTCCCTGTATGGGCGCAAAAGATATGAAGAAATGGAAGCATTTCTGGAATGGTTGAGTGAACTGCTGGAAGAAGAAAACATTGATGTGCTGCTGGTAGCAGGAGACATTTTTGATACTACTACACCCAGCAATCGGGCACAGGAGCTGTATTACCGGTTTTTATGCCAGGTGGCGGAATCCTCCTGCCGTCATGTGGTAATTACGGCAGGAAACCACGATTCCCCCTCTTTTTTGAATGCCCCGCGGGAACTGCTGCGCCATTTGCAGGTTTACATAGTAGGAAGTATGGGGGAAAGTCCGGATGATGAGGTTTTGTTATTGAAAAATGCCCAGGGTGAAGCAGAATTGATAGTCTGTGCCGTTCCTTACCTGCGGGATCGGGATATTCGCAGGGTGGAAGCGGGAGAAAGCGTGGAGGATAAGGGACGTAAGCTGGTTGAGGGCATCCGTTCCCATTATGCTCTGCTGGCCGAGCGGGTTGGCGCAATTCAGGCAGGGTTGAAAAAACCAGTTCCTATAGTTGCTATGGGTCATTTATTAGTTGCCGGGGGACAAACCGTAGAAGGTGATGGGGTCAGGGAAATTTATCCCGGTGCACTGGCCCAGGTAGGGGCAGATATTTTCCCGCCCCTGTTTGATTATGTAGCCCTGGGACATCTGCATGCCTTTCAGACGGTCGCCGGAAAGGAAACCTGCCGTTATTCCGGTGCACCACTGCCGATGGGTTTCGGGGAGGCTGCCCGGGAAAAGAAAGTTATTAAGGTGGAGTTTACGGATGCTAAGGTCGGAATTACGCCGATTACGGTTCCGCTTTTCCAGGCTTTACGTAACATTCGTGGGGATTGGCAGCAGATTGAGGAGCAATTGGCGGTACTGAAGTCGGAGCAGCAGAATACCTGGGTGGAAATTTTTTATGAAGGTACAGAGATAATCAGCGATTTGCGGGAGAAAGTGGATGAAGCGGTAGCCGGAACAGATATAGAAGTCTTACGGGTGGGGAACAAGAGCCAGTGGGACCGGGAACTAAGCCTCCTGGGTGAGGGAGAAGCTCTTGCTGAGCTGCATCCCCAGGAGGTTTTTATACGCTGTTTGGATGCTTATGAAGTGGAAGAAAGTCAGCGTCCGGAATTGTTGAGGTTGTATAACGAAGTAGTGGACTCGCTGGATTTGGAAGATGGGATGGCAGAATAGGAGGGGATTGGCTGTGAGGATTCAAGAGGTGCGTTTTCAAAACTTAAATTCTCTGGTGGGGGAGTGGAAGATAGATTTTTCCGACCCGGCCTATTTAGCTGATGGTATATTTGCCATTACCGGGCCTACCGGGGCAGGAAAAACTACTATTCTGGATGCCATCTGTCTGGCCCTTTATGGGCGTACGCCACGATTGGAACGGGTGAATAGGAGCAGTAATGAGATAATGTCCCGCCATACCGGCAGTTGTTATGCGGAGATAAGCTTTGCTACCCGCGATGGTTCTTACCGCTGCCACTGGAGCCAGCAGCGGGCCCACAAGAAGCCGGATGGAGAACTGCAAACGCATAAACATGAGATTTCTGATGCGGTTACGGGGCAGGTCTTGGAAAATAAAATTCGTGATGTGGCTCTTCGGGTAGAGGAAATTACAAGTATGAACTTTAACCGCTTTACCCGCTCCATGTTGCTGGCTCAAGGCGGATTTGCAGCTTTTCTGCAGGCTCCCCCGGATGAGCGCGCTCCTATCCTGGAGCAGATTACGGGCACCGAAATTTACAGTCAGATATCTATGCAGGTGCATGAGCGGCAGCGGCAGGAAAAAAACCATCTGGAACTACTTCAGGCTGAAATAGCCGGGATGAAGGTATTAAGTGCGGAAGAGGAAGAAGACTTGCGAGAGACTATTGCCCTTAAAACTGCTCAGGAAGAAAAGCAGCGACAAGAGCTCGGCTCTCTGCGGAAGGCTTTGACCTGGCTGGAACAGATAGCCCAATTAGAGGAAGAAATCAGGTCTCTGGAAGTGCAGTGGCAACAGTATTTAGAGCGGCAAGAGGCTTTTCAGGAAGATCGGTTACGTCTTGAGAAGGCTCGTCAGGCTGTAAATCTGGATGCTCCTTATACCCGGCTCACCCAGTTGCGGGAGCTGCAGTCCGGCGATATGACCGAATTGGAAAGAATCCAGGAAGAATTGCCCCGGCAAAGGGAAGCCATCACTACGGCTGCTCGGGCATGGGAAGAGGCCCGGCAGGAACTAAATAACCTGAAGATTTCACGTAAAGCGGAAGGGGAAACAGCCAAAAAGGTTCGGGAAATGGACTTATTGATTATACAGCAGGGTGAGCAGATAGAAAAGATAAAGTTGATAGTCGATAACGAAGAAACCGAGTGCAAGGTTCTGCAGGACGAAATAACCAATGGCGAGCAGAAACTAAAAGAAATGGGTGAAGTTCTGGCCGGTATCGAAAAATATTTGCAGAATAATGGTCGGGATGCAGCACTGGTTAGCAACCTGACCGGTATTACCAGGACTTTTAAACAGTTGGAGGAACTGGCGCTGGCATTGCAAAAAAAGGAGCATGAGCAGTACCAAGCAACTGCAGCCCTGCAATCTCTGCTGGATGCAGGCAAAGAAATAGCTGCTGCCCATGAAAACCATAAAGAACTGCAGGAGCAGCAGCATAATACGTTACAGGCAGAACAGGATAAACTGAAAGACGCTTTGCAGGGTCATGAAATAGACTGGTGGCAGGATGAGCTGAATAAGTATAGGGAGCAGGAAAATAAACTGCAGGAGCTAATACAGATATGGGATAGGATTGTTGAAGTGGAGGAGGATTTACAGAGCGGTCAGGATATAGCGCAACAGCTGGAAGAGCAGCAACAGCAACTGAACCTGGAAATAGAGCAGAGGCAAGATAAAGTCGACAATTTGGCCAAAGAGGTTGAAGGTTTGGAAATCCAGGTGTTATTGCTAACCCGTATCCGGGATTTGGA
>JAQUGU010000165.1 GCA_028683995.1 Syntrophomonadaceae bacterium
GCTTAACTTAGAGTTTAAATGAAGAAAAGTGCGAAGCGGGACTTACTCTACCGGGTATATAGCAAAATTGGAGCAATATCTCTTTCGACTACAGGGTATCTGTAATAGGAATCTAAAAAACCGCGTAAATCCGTAATAATCCGCGCGAGCGAAGCGAGTCCGCGTCTATTTTCTTATTTACGTTCCTGGTTTCTGGACAAGTCATAGTTATGTAACCACTTTTGTTAATTGTGCATACTATACAGTGTAGTTTAAACACATTTTTTAGAAGGAGATGAGGAGATGACCACCAAATCAAAGCAATGGATTCACATGGTGGGAATTGCCGGAGCCGGTATGAGCAATATAGCTACAGTTCTGGTAGAACAGGGACACCGGGTCAGCGGTTCCGATCTTCAGAGCAATAACATAACCAGGAAACTACAGGAAATAGGTATTGAAGTATACCAGGGTCATTCTTCCTCTAACCTTAAGGAAGGAGTTGATTTACTGGTCAGTTCCTCAGCCATTCCCCAGGACAATATTGAGGTTAAGCGGGCCCGGGAAAAAAATATTCCCGTCCTTAAACGGGGACAAATGCTGGCCAATATTGTAAATGACAGCAAAGCCATCGCAGTTGCAGGTGCACATGGCAAAACCACAACCACTTCAATGTTATATACGGTCCTGGATAATTGTGGCCTTGACCCTACCTTCATACTGGGGGGAGAGATGCAGGATAACGGCCGGGGAGCTAAATTGGGTCAGGGGGAATTTTCCATAATAGAAGCGGATGAAAGTGATGGGTCATTTTTGGATCTCAGTCCTTATATAGCTGTGGTTACCAATATAGAAGATGATCATTTGGACTACTATAAATCCCTGGAAAATATTCAAAAAGCCTTCAAACTTTTTGTTGATGAAGTAAAACCGGATGGTTTTGCCCTGCTTTATAATGGTGATGCATCGGTTGCGAAAATAAAAGCTGCTACTTCAAGTAAAATAATAACCTACGGTGAAAAAGCTGATTGTGATTATTATATGCAGGATTGGCAGGTTGCAGGAAAAGGCTCGAAGTTTTCAGTTTTTTTTAAAGGTCTTTATCTGGGTGAGGTAATACTATCGGTACCTGGAAAACATAACTCCCTTAATGCTCTGGCAACTATGGCTACTGTCCATGAAATTGGCCTTGACTTCGAAACCGCGGCCAGGGTTTTAGGTGGTTTTAAGGGGGCTAAACGTCGATTTGAGCATGTGGGGCAGTTCAGGGATATTAATATTGTTGATGATTATGCGCATCATCCTACAGAAATTAAGGCTACCCTGGAGGCGGCACGCAATTATCATCCTGAAGGTAGAATTATTGCCGTTTTTCAGCCCCATCGCTTTTCCCGCACTAAAATGCTGGGTACGCAATTAGGAACAGCTTTCATCGGGGTGGATAAGGTGATAATTACGGACATATACCCGGCAGGGGAAAAACCTGTACCCGGGGTTAGTGGTCGGATGGTTTATGAAGCGGCAATAAATGCGGGGTGTGACGCAGAATATTTGTCTTCTTTCCCCGTGATAGAGAAATTTATCCTTAATTGCTTAAAAGACAATGATCTCCTAATAACTATGGGTGCGGGTGACATATGGAAACTGGGTATTTCCGTACTTGAAAAACTACAGAAAAATGAAGCGCAAGCCTAAACCTGGCGGAGGTGTTTACTTGGAGACCTTGGTGGTAAGAGGGAAGAAACCTCTTAAAGGGCAGGTAAAAATAAGTGGGTCCAAAAACGCTACCCTTCCTATAATGGCTGCCAGCCTGCTATCTTCAGGGGAAGTAATTCTATCCGGAGTACCTGACCTGGAAGATATAAATGTTATGTCAGAAGTGTTGAGGATACTGGGAGCTAAAGTACGCAGGGAGAAAGATATCCTTATAATAGATAGCCGTACTATAAACTCGGTTGAAGTGCCTGAGCATATTTCTCGAAAAATGAGGGCATCTAATTTAGTCATGGGAGCCCTCCTGGCAAGATTCCAGCATGCTCGAGTTGCCCATCCCGGAGGCTGCGCTATAGGAAGCAGGCCAATGGATCTCCATATCAAAGGTTTTTTAAACCTGGGCTATGAAATTAACGATGAATATGGTTTTATGGAGGGAAAGGGTATTGCCGTAAACGGCAAGGAAGTTTTACTGGACTTTCCCAGTGTGGGTGCAACTGAAAACATCATGATGGCAGCAACTATGGCCCCTGGTACTACTATTATCAGGAATTCCGCCCGGGAACCGGAGATAGTAGATTTACAAAACTTTCTTAACCGTATGGGGGCTAAAGTAAGGGGTGCCGGTCTGGATACCATCAGAATTGAGGGCGTAAAGAGTCTGGGCGAAGTAGAACATAAAGTTATACCTGACCGCATTGAAGCCGGAACCTTTATGGTTGCTGCAGCTATCACCCGGGGCGATATTCATATTGAGAATGTGGTAGTGGAACATATACAACCTCTGATAGCCAAACTGCGGGAAATTGGAGTGGAAATTAGTCCCTGGAGTTCCGGTATTCGTGTTATAGGGACTAATAATATGAGGCCCGCTGATATAAAAACCATGCCTTATCCAGGATTCCCTACTGATATGCAGCCCCAAATGATGGCGCTTTTGTCAACCGTATCGGGAACCAGTATAGTAGTAGAGACTATTTTCGAAAATCGCTTTATGCATGTACAGGAACTCAGGCGTATGAATGCCGATATTAAAATCGAAGGTCGGGTGGCTATAATCAAAGGTAAAAGGCGACTGGAAGGTACTCTGGTGGAAACAACTGATTTACGGGCTGGATCTGCCCTGGCACTGGCAGGATTATTTGCCGAAGGAGAAACCGCTATAACCCGGGTGGAACATATTTACCGGGGTTATGAAAATTTTGATATCAAACTGCAGGGGATAGGAGCAGATATTAAAAAGGGACTGAAGGCCTAGAACCTTCAGCCCCTTTTACTTTTATACTGTAGTCTTATAATAATGTTAAATAATGATTTTAACGAAGAATTCTGCTATAATCATCACAGTCCTTGTGATTAGGAGAGTATTATGAGCCAGGGTAAATCTCATAAAATTTTTGCTATCTTCGTATTTATTTTACTCACTCTGATTTGTGCCTATCTTTTTCTACATAGTTCTTTCTTTGCTATTGATAAAATTTATGTAACTGGTTCGAATAATGTGTCTGAAGGCGAGATTATAAAAATATCAGGGCTTTCCCAGGGTGTGAACATTTTTACCATTAATGAAAAACTCTGTAGCCAGGCGGTTGCCATTCATCCCCTTATTAAGAGCAGTATAGTTGTAAGACACTTACCTCGACAGGTGGAAATTCAGGTCAAAGAAAGAAAGATATGGGCACTCGTTCCTTATCAGGGTGCACTTCTTTGTGTGGATGATGAGGGTATATGTATAGATAAGCTAAGTCATTTTTCCCTGGTTGATTACCCGGTGATTACCATGGACAAAATGCCTGATCATGTTAACCTGGGACAGGCTGTGAATGAGACCGGGGTAAAGCTGGCCCGGCAGATATGGATTGCACTGGATGCAAATGAGCGCAAAGAAATTTCCCAATTTCATTACCAGAATAAAAGCAAAGAAGTTCTAATTTATACCCGTAAGGGTACTGAATTCAGGTGGGGTAAGGCTGAGCGTTTGGAGGAAAAGACAACGTTTTTTAAACAGATGCTGAAGATTGAGAGTGATATGCAGGCTAAAGGCAATGATGATTTGGAATATGTAGACCTGAGGTTTAAGGGACAACCGGTAGTTAAAACTATGATGGAACCCGGTACCTAGCCCAATTTGCAGTTAGGTTAATAGTGTTTTGCCCGTGAAGTGCCGGGCAGATGCAGAGTTAGGGAAGTATGCTCACCCCTTGCTCCTCACTCTAGACAATCAATAAGTTATAAATTTGAACTTACTTACAAGACAACTTTGTTAGATGCATCTATTTTCGTATTAACTTGAAGTGCAAGTTGGACTGAGTGACGGGCGTAAAACAGTATAAGCCAGTGCCCATGTTTTTTGCAGGGAAATAAGTTGCTTAGAGAATATAGAAGGTGAAATAAATGCAAAGTAAAAGTGCCAAAATATCGATAGCTATAGTTAGTCTGATATTAGGAATAATGCTGGCGGTGCAGTTTAAAACTACGGCCAGCAACAATGCAACCCAAATACCTGCCCGGGTTGAGGATGTCGCACAGCAATTAAACTCGGCAACCCAGGAACGAGATGCCC
>JAQUGU010000166.1 GCA_028683995.1 Syntrophomonadaceae bacterium
CCACTTCCTAATGTAGTTGCAAGTCCTACAACTGATGATGAATGTCAGAGGCGGGCACAATGATCAATATTGTTTGTACCAAAACCTGCTCTCATGAGTTTTTGAAATAAATAATTTTCTTCATTAGTACATTTTGCTGAACTTAGTCCTCCAAATGCTTGACTTCCATACTGTTTTTTTATTTGATTAGCTTTTTCGATTATTAAACTAAAGGCTTCTTCCCATGTTGCTTCGACAAATTCACCATTTTTTTTGATAAGAGGTGTCTTTAATCTATCGGGATGATTAACAAATTTATATCCAAATCTACCTTTAACACATAAAAGTCCATTATTAGGCAATACTTTAACAGGTTTTACATCAATGATTTGTTGATTTTGAACGATTAATTCCAATTGGCATCCTACTCCGCAATAGGGGCAAGTGGTTTTAATACTTCTTACTTCTTCCATTTTGGCATATTCTTCAGTATACCATTTAGGTGCTAAAGCACCTGTGGGGCATACTGCTATACAGTTACCACAATCTTCACATTCAAAAATATGGGAATTTGTATCAGAATATATAGTTTTTCTGGAGATATATCCTTCATTATTTATTTCAAGGGCACTTTTTCCTTGTAGTTCTTTACATACTCTTATGCATAAACTACACAATATACATTTATTAGGATCAATATCATAGATTTGTACTCCTTTGCGGTATAACGGTCAATGCCAGTATCTATATCCTAAACGAGTTTAATCAGATAAGAGAAGCTCACCCACGATTATCGTCTGTGAAAGCCTATCTAAAAGCATGGAATTTGAAAATAATACCGATCTTTTTGACCGTAATATCCACCATGTTAGGTTTCATACCCTTCCTGATAGGATCAGAAAAAGAAGCCTTTTGGTTTCCGATGGCAGCTGGTACCATTGGCGGATTAATCATGTCAATAGCAGGCATCTTTATCTATCTCCCATTGTTTAGTTTAAAAAAAGAAAATTCCATTCAGGGATTAAATAAAGGAGTTAAGAAAGTTTCCCCTAATTGATATTTCTATTGTAAAAAGGATAATTCAGTTTATTAAAAATCAGCGGATTGTTTTTTTACGTGGGTTGATTGTTCTTTTTATATTTTTAATTTTATTAAAGAATAGGTTATTGATAGATATAAAGATATTTTCGTAGATCGAGAAATGTGATTTTTATAACTAGATCTTTATTTTTGAAATGATGGATTTCGTTTAAAGGTTTAAAAAATCGAATGTTTTAATCGATGCAAAGAGTGTTGATCTTTACAAGATTGGGTACAAACCATTTAAGGACAAAAGTAAAAAAGGGGATGGAATGCGTGAATTTTATTGGACAATGAAGTGTGAAAGAAATACGAATTAAAAGGGATTTAAGAGATAGAAGTGGTAAAATAAGGGGAAAGAAAAAAGAAAGTGATAGAGTCTATATATAAGGTACGAGAGAAAGGATGAAAAAAAGAATAAAAAAAAGAGTGATAAATTTGGAAGAAAAGAAAAAAGCAGTACCTTTGTACTCGCAATCAGGAATAAGGGTTACAACGGTAACGCACCTGAGCGCAGAAAAAAAGAGTTCATTGAAGAAATTACATCAATATCAACAAGTAGTACAAGGAACACGGAGAATTATCACCGTCAATTCTAAAAATTAGGTGCACTTGATAAAAAAGGAAGTCCTGGGACAGAAGATACAAACAAAATTGACAACGAAGAGTTTGATCCTGGCTCAGGATGAACGCTAGCGACAGGCTTAACACATGCAAGTCGAGGGGCAGCGAGGGACTTCGGTTCTGTCGGCGACCGGCGCACGGGTGAGTAACGCGTATGTAACCTACCTATAATAGGGGAATAACCCGGTGAAAACCGGACTAATACCCCATGGTCCTTTAGATTCACATGAGTTTAAAGGTAAAGAGTGAGTTAAATCATATCGATTATAGATGGACATGCGTGGCATTAGACAGTTGGTGAGGTAACGGCTCACCAAATCATCGATGCCTAGGGGTTCTGAGAGGAAGACCCCCCACATTGGTACTGAGACACGGACCAAACTTCTACGGGAGGCAGCAGTGAGGAATATTGGTCAATGGGCGAGAGCCTGAACCAGCCAAGTCGCGTGAAGGATGACGGCCCTATGGGTTGTAAACTTCTTTTAAACAGGAACAACGACCACCTTGTAAGGTGGAGTGAGTGTACTGTTCGAATAAGCATCGGCTAACTCCGTGCCAGCAGCCGCGGTAATACGGAGGATGCAAGCGTTATCCGGATTTATTGGGTTTAAAGGGTGCGCAGGCGGACTTTTAAGTCAGCGGTGAAAGTCAGTGGCTCAACCACTGAATTGCCATTGAAACTGGGGGTCTTGAGTATGGTTGAGGCAGGCGGAACGAGTGGTGTAGCGGTGAAATGCATAGATATCACTCAGAACACCGATAGCGAAGGCAGCTTGCCAAGCCAAAACTGACGCTGAGGCACGAAAGCGTGGGTATCGAACAGGATTAGATACCCTGGTAGTCCACGCTGTAAACGATGATAACTAGCTGTTTGCGATACACAGTAAGCGGCTGAGCGAAAGCGTTAAGTTATCCACCTGGGGAGTACGCCGGCAACGGTGAAACTCAAAGGAATTGACGGGGGCCCGCACAAGCGGAGGAACATGTGGTTTAATTCGATGATACGCGAGGAACCTTACCCGGGTTTGAACGTAGGAGGACAGGGGAAGAGATTCCCTTTCTAGCAATAGTCTCTTACGAGGTGCTGCATGGTTGTCGTCAGCTCGTGCCGTGAGGTGTCGGCTTAAGTGCCATAACGAGCGCAACCCCTATTGTTAGTTGCCATCAGGTGATGCTGGGCACTCTAGCGAGACTGCCAGCGCAAGCTGTGAGGAAGGCGGGGATGACGTCAAATCAGCACGGCCCTTACATCCGGGGCGACACACGTGTTACAATGGCGGGGACAGCGGGGTCTTAGGCGACTAAGACAGAATCCCGAAACCCCGTCTCAGTTCGGATAGGAGTCTGCAACCCGACTCCTTGAAGCTGGATTCGCTAGTAATCGCGCATCAGCCATGGCGCGGTGAATACGTTCCCGGGCCTTGTACACACCGCCCGTCAAGCCATGGAAGCTGGGGGCGCCTGAAGTCCGTAACCGCAAGGATCGGCCTAGGGCGATACTAGTAACTGGGGCTAAGTCGTAACAAGGTAGCCGTACCGGAAGGTGCGGCTGGAACACCTCCTTTCTGGAGACCTAGGACTTACCTGCTTTATGAAGTGCAAGACGGTGATGATTCAAGAGCGTGTTTTTTGTATTACTTGGGATATATGATGTTCTATTATAAGAGGAAAGGGAAGGGAAGTCCCTCTGGGGATGAGCAATTGTCCTTATATATAAGAGAGAGTCCCATAGCTCAGTTGGTTAGAGCGCTACACTGATAATGTAGAGGTCAACAGTTCAAATCTGTTTGGGACTACATAAGGAAGCGTAAAAAAGAGTAACCACCCAACCCTAGATACCCTAAAGAGGGGGTTTAGCTCAGTTGGCTAGAGCACTTGCTTTGCAAGCAAGGGGTCATCGGTTCGAATCCGATATCCTCCACACTAATCAATCGGTCGTAAGACGGATAGATATTAAAGATCTTTGACATTTTGGCAACGTGAATTAAAAGAGCACGAGAGAAAAAGATAGACACATGGAACGTAAGTTCCAGTAGGAAAGTAAGAAAGAGCAGACGGTGAATGCCTAGGCTCTCGGAGACGACGAAGGACGTGATAAGCTGCGAAAAGCTTGGGGGAGTTGCAAATAGACGTTAATCCCAAGATATCCGAATGGGGCAACCCAACTATTCAAAGAATAGTTATCCCGTAAGGGAAGTGAACGTGGGGAACTGAAACATCTAAGTACCCATAGGAAGAGAAAATAAATAATGATTCCGTAAGTAGCGGCGAGCGAACGCGGAAGAGCCCAAACCAACCTTGTTACGGCAAGGTTGGGGTTGTAGGGTCGCAATATGACAAACTAAACGTTAGTGGAATAAACTGGAAAGTTTAGCCAAAGCGGGTGAAAGCCCCTTACACGAAAGCGATTATAAGTTTAGCGAACCCCTGAGTAGTGCGGAACACGAGAAATTCCGTATGAATCTGCCGGGACCATCCGGTAAGGCTAAAGACTCCCGAGAGACCGATAGTGAACCAGTACCGTGAGGGAAAGGTGAAAAGAACCCCGAATAGGGGAGTGAAAAAGATC
>JAQUGU010000167.1 GCA_028683995.1 Syntrophomonadaceae bacterium
TTCTTCGGTAAGAATGGTAACTCCCAGCTGTAGGGCTTTATCATATTTACTGCCCGGCTCGGAACCGGCTACCACATAGTTGGTTTTTTTGCTTACACTACCGCTAACTTTGCCGCTCAGGGCTTCTATTTTTTCACTGGCTTCATTGCGAGTCAGGCTTTCCAGGGTACCGGTGAGGACAAAGGTTTTCCCAGCCAGCGGCTTTAACCCCGTACTGCCCTCTACTTCCATCGTATTTACCCCCGCCGCTTTCAATCTGGCAATGGTCTCCTGGTTGCGGGGCTCGCGAAAGAATTTAACTATGCTTTCAGCCATCCTGGGGCCAATTTCAGGAATACTCATTAACTGTTCTTCGCTAACTTCATTAAATCTGTCAATTTCATAAATATGGGCGGTTAATATGCGAGCCGTCCTGGAACCAACATGGCGAATACCCAGGGCCGTTACCAGGCGGTATAATGGTCTTGCTTTACTATCGGCTATAGCCTGAATCAAATTAGAAGCAGATTTTGCCCCCATTCTATCAAGACTGGCAATGTCATCCTCGGTTAGGTAATAGAGGTCGTCAACTTTTTCTACCACCTTTTTTTCTACCAGCTGGTCAATAACTGACGGTCCCAGGCCATCAATATCCATAGCCGGTCGTGAAGCGAAAAAAATCAGGCTTTCTTTCAGGCGGGCAGGACAATTAATATTTTCACAACGATAAGCTACTTCACCCTCAAAGCGGATTACCCGACTACCACAGGCAGGACAATTGCCCGGAGGTTCTATTTTTTGCTCCCTCCCCTGCCGTAATTCCGCTATCGGCTTGATTATTTCCGGAATAATATCTCCGGCCTTGTGCACCAGTACCAGATCCCCTACCCGGATATCTTTTTCCCGGAGCAGATCAAAGTTGTGCAGGCTGGCCCGGCTTACCGTGGTACCGGCTAAAGAAACCGGTTCCAGAATAGCGGTAGGTGCTATTATTCCGGTTCTACCCACGTTTATTTCCACCGCCAGCAGGCGGGTTTCCTTTTCTTCAGCGGGAAATTTATAGGCTATGGCCCAGCGTGGGCTTTTAGCAGTTTGGCCCAGTGTTTCTCTTTCTGCCATGGGATTAAGTTTAATTACCACGCCGTCAATTTCATAAGGTAAATCATGACGTCTTTCCTGGTATTCCTGGCTGTATGCATAAACCGCGTCTATGTCATTGCAATAACGGGCTTCGGGATTAACCGAAAAACCTTGCTGCTTTAAGAAATCCAGGGCCTCTTGTTGGTTATAAATCTCCTGGCCTTCAATATAGATAATATCGTAAATAAAAGCCGCCAGAGCTCGACTGGCGGTAATGCCCGGGTCCAGTTGGCGTATAGAACCGGCAGCGGCATTGCGAGGATTGGCAAAAACCTTTTCCCCTTTTTCTTCCTTCTCCTGATTCAGCCGCAGGAACTCCTGTTTGGGCATATATATTTCACCCCGGACCTCCAAGCGGGATAAATTATCCCGGAGGCGCAGCGGGATATTCCTTATGGTTTTAATATTATTGGTAACATCCTCTCCCACCAGACCATCTCCCCTGGTGGCAGCATTTACTAATACCCCGTCCTGGTATACCAAAACTATAGATACTCCATCTATTTTTAACTCTGCCATATAAGAAATTGCTGCTGCCACCCGACTTACCCGGCGATTAAATTCCTGCAGCTCGGCCAGGGAAAAGGCATTATCCAGAC
The DNA here is from genome assembly GCA_028683995.1 of Syntrophomonadaceae bacterium. Classification (GTDB taxonomy): domain Bacteria; phylum Bacillota; class Syntrophomonadia; order Syntrophomonadales; family Syntrophomonadaceae; genus UBA4844. Next base: position 1,719 of record JAQUGU010000167.1, read on the forward strand.
TAAGCAAAGGCCTGCGGTGAATTACCGGGGTAAATTTTTCTGCCGCCTGCCCGCCCACTCTCTGGGTAGGGGAATCAGGAGTTATCAGTTCCGGGTACTCATTCTCTAATTGGCGCAGTTCCTGCATTAACTGGTCGTATTCAGCATCACTCACCAGCGGTTCATCAAGAACGTAGTAATGATATTCATGTTTCCTTAACTCTTGTCGCAGTTCGTTTATACGTTTACTAACTTCTGCCACTCGCGATTCCTCCCTGAAATATCTGTTTTAATTTATCTTTTCCAGGGGAGCAATATCTAAACGCAGCATCCTGGTTCCGGCTCGCTCAAAATCTATTACTGCAGTATCGTCATCTTCATCTATTCTGCTTATTACACCCATACCAAATTTTTGGTGAATAACCGTGTCCCCTTCTTCCAACTGACAATCAACGATTTCTATTTCCTGCGGGGAAAGCATTATCTGAACCGGTATTTCTTGCAGAAAGCGAGAAGGAGGATTACTTCTTTCATAGCCATAAAGCAAGCGGCTTACGGCGTTGGTCAAGTAAAGCCTTTCCATGGCTCTGGTTATACCGACATAGCATAACCTTCTTTCTTCCTCTATTTCCGCCGGGGTCTCGCTGCGGTAGGAGGGGAATACCCCTTCTTCCATACCGGTCATAAAAACAACCGGGAATTCTAGCCCCTTGGCACCATGATAGGTCATTAGCAATACCACTTCCGAATTATCTAAATCATCATTATCCTGAACCAGTGCTATAGTTGCCAGAAAATCCTCCAGGCTTTCTCCACCCGTTTTTTCAAACTCGAAGGCCAGCGACCTCAGTTCCTCTATGTTTTCAATCCGGGTCTCGGCATCAATGGGATTGTTCTTTTTCAAATCTTCGGTATAACCGCTGGCATCTATGAGGTTACCAATAATATCTTGCATCGGGGTATGATCCATAGCGAGAATGGTCAGGAAATTAATCATGCCATAAAATTCTTCCAGCTTATCAGCAATTTTTTTGCTGATACCCGGTATCTCCAGCGGTTGGGCCAAAGTCTCCATAAGGGACAGGCTGTTCTCCTCGGCACAGGTCTTTATTTTCTCCAGGGTTTTTTCACCAATACCGCGGCGGGGCGTGTTAATTACCCGGTCAAAGCTTAAACTGTCATTAGGATTACAGACCAGCTTCAGGTAAGCAATAATGTCTTTTATCTCTTTTCGCTCATAGAACTTCCGCGCCCCTACAATTTTATATGGTATATACCTTCTATTCAAAGCTTCTTCCATAACCCGAGACTGGGCATGGGTACGATAGAAGATGGCAAAATCGCTATATGCCCTCCCCTCCCGGTCAAGCAAATCAGCAATAGTGTCAGCCACAAAACGTGATTCCTGGAAACTGTCAGCAGCACAGAAGTAGATAACCTTTTCACCCTCACCCCGGTCACTATATAGCATCTTGCCCTGTCGGTCCCGATTGTTCTTGATAAGGGAGTTGGCAGCAGTGAGTATATTCTGACTGGAGCGATAATTCTTTTCCAGCTTGATTACCCGGGTATCCTGGTAATCATTCAAAAAACGGGTAATATTATAAGGTTCTGCACCCCGCCAACTGTAGATAGATTGATCCGGGTCACCTACAATAAATATATTATGATGGGCCGAAGCCAGCATTCGGGCCCAGTAATACTGGGCATAATTAGTATCTTGATATTCATCAATCATAATATAGGTAAACCACTGCTGGTATTTCTTTAATACATCCGGGTACTCCTGGAAAAGCTTAATACAAAGGACTATTAAATCATCAAAATCCAGAGCATTTAGATCTTTTAGCCGAGCATTGTACAGTTTGTATATGCGAATGTTCTTTTCTTTAACATCCTGAGGTAGTTTAAGGCTGTTAAAATATTTTTCCGGATCCAGCAAACTATTTTTTACCTGTTTAAAACCGTAAAACATTTCTTCCGGGCTGGTTACCAGGTCATTCTCTTCTTTAAGAATATGCTTTACTAAAGATTTGCTTTCGGTTTCATCAACTATGCTAAAGTTGTGCTGGTATCCTAGCCTGTCTATATCCATGTGTAGAATACGATAACAGGCTGCATGAAAAGTCTGTATCCACCTGCCGGCATAGTCAGGTATCATACCCGCTACCCGGGAACGCATCTCCTGAGCAGCTTTGTTGGTAAAGGTGATGGCCAGTATCGAATTCGCTGCTACCCCGCGGCTTATTAAATTGGCAACCCTACGGGTAAGAACCCTGGTTTTGCCACTACCAGCACCGGCCAATACCATACAGGGACCTTCACCATGCAATACAGCTTCCAGCTGTTGTTCATTCAGGTCTTTCCGTAAATCTATCATTAATAAAACCACCTTAATTAGTTCTGTCAACGGAAAAGTGTAGTAGTAATATGGATGCAAAGAAAGGGTTTAACATACGTTAATAATACCATAAAGACCGCAAGGCTTTCATTTTATTTAAGATGAAAAGGAGTATCCATAGGGAAAAAAAGGAGGAATG
>JAQUGU010000168.1 GCA_028683995.1 Syntrophomonadaceae bacterium
ATGTCTGGCTTCCACAATCTCCAGAACATCCATGAAGCTAATTATATATTAGATGCCTTGGAAGCTAAAGGGATCAGGATCATCAACAAGTTTTTTCAATTTCATGTTATTAAAGGATGCTTTGCATCGTTACTCGCGGTGATAAACATCTGGTGGATATACTGGTACAAACTAGATTAAAAGAAGAACCAGGCATTATTTTAGTCCATGTAGAGAGCCAGGCCAGTATCCAAAGAGATTTTGCTGAACGCATGTTTGTCTATTTCAGCAGGTTATACCAGGCACACCGCTGCCGTATACTACCAATAGCAGTATTTAGTTACCCGCAGAAGCATGATGAACCTGACTACTTTAAACTAGAATTTCCTTTTATGCAGGTATTGGACTTTCGCTTTCTAATCCTGGAATTAAGGAAACACAACTGGCGTAACTATATTCGCAGCAACAATCCGGCGGCAGCAGCGCTGCTAAGTAAGATGGGGTATCAGGAGAAAGAACGAGTACAAGTAAAACTTGAGTTTTTACGTATGCTAGTACGTATGGAGTTGGATCCGGCTCGTACAACTCTATTAACCGGGTTTTTTGAGACTTATCTCAAGTTAAATGAGGAAGAAGAGAAACAATTTGAGGCGGAAATAGGTAAAATAGACACAAAGGAGGCCGAAAGAATGATGGACATAACTACTTCCTGGGAGCGCAAGGGTAGAGTGGAAGGTAGAGTAGAAGGGCAGGCCAACATACTGGTACGACAGTTAAAAAAGAAGTTTGGGAATATACCTGTTGAACTGGAAGACAAGGTGAGGAATTTGTCTGTAGAAAAGCAGCAGGAGCTGGCGGAAGCAATTTTTGACCTTAAATCGATTGATGATGTTGAGACTTTCTTATAAGCGATAAGTCCGGTGCCAATGATTATATGCTCCCCTTTCCGGTAGTAAGTTTTTGTTATTTAACCTGTCTACCTTCAGGGGAGCATATTACAGGCCCCGGACTTATTGATTTATTGGACTTTTCCATTCCACTTATTTACGTTAAGATGAAAATATGAATACCCTGCTCCGATTAGCAGATAAAACATTTGTTCTAATTCCTATTGCTGGGAAATAAAGGTTGTGCTATAATTGCACCAACGAACGGATGTTTGGGGCTGGGTTGCCCGCACGACTTTATTAAATGGGTTTTTCGAGAGTTATCTCAAATTAAATGAGGAAGAAAAGAAGCAACTAGAGGAAAAAGGGATTAAAACTTCTTATTGATTTGGGGGGGGAATTATGGCAGGTCCAAGGCAAATGTCTTTATTTGATGTATTAGGGGTTTCTACCTATCAAATTAATAGCCCTGTATTAGCGGCAATAGATACTCTTGCTACCTCAAATAATGGTGAGGATAGAGGGGCGGTATTTACACGTTCGGAAGTAGTTGAATTCATACTCGATTTAGTTGGTTACGATGACGAAGAAAAATTATATAACAAAAGGATTTTAGAACCTTCGTTTGGCAATGGGGATTTTCTGTTAATAGTTATTGATAGATTACTGCAATCATGGATAAAGCATTCGGGTAATCGTAGTCTGATTTTTGCGGAACTTTCCGATTCAATACGTGCTGTTGAATTACACTATGAAACCTATGAAAATACAAAAAAAACTATAATAGAAAAAATAAAAGGGGCCGGGGTGGCCAAGGAAGTGGCGATTAAGCTTGCAGATTCCTGGCTTATTCAGGGGGACTTTTTACTAATTGGCAAGCAAGAAAACTATGATTATGTAGTTGGGAATCCTCCATATTTAAGACAGGAAGCTATACCGGAACCTTTATTGAAGGAATATAGATTAAGATATAGGACCATGTACGATAGGGCTGATGTATATATCCCGTTTATAGAAAGTTCATTAAACTTACTTAATCCCAGAGGGACTCTAGGCTTTATATGTTCTGATCGGTGGATGAAGAACCGGTATGGTGGACCATTAAGGGAATTTATATCTAACGGCTTTAATTTAAAAGCCTATATTGACATGGTTGAAACAGATGCTTTTCATACGGAAGTTTCAGTCTATCCTGCAATAACAATAATAAGCAGGGAGAAGCAGGGACCAACAAGAATTGGCCACCGGCCAAAAGTTGATAAAAACATTTTGAAATCCTTATCCGAAGAAATACTAAGTCAAAAAATATCGAGCAATGAAAAAGTAAAAGAAGTTGTGGGGATAGTAAATGCCAATGAACCATGGCTTCTTGAGTCAACTGACCAATTTAATTTACTGAGAAAAATTGAAGATGTTTATCCAACGCTTGAGGAGGCCGGTTGTAAAGTTGGGATTGGTGTTGCTACAGGAGCAGATAAAATCTATATTCAAGATTTTAACGAGCTAAATATTGAAGAAGATAGAAAAATACCTTTAGTAACAACGAAAGATATACAGACTGGGGAGACCAATTGGCATGGGCAGTGTGTAATTAATACATTTAATGATGATGGGGGCCTTGTCGATTTGGAGGATTACCCAAAGCTCTCAAGATTCCTATATTTACATGAGGAATCAATCAGAAAAAGGCATATTGCCAGGAGAAATCCAGATAACTGGTTCAGAACGATAGATCGGGTTTCGCCTGATTTGACTACAAAAGAGAAACTATTAATACCGGATATTAAAGGTGAAGCTCATATTGTATATGAGTCGGGCAAATATTACCCACATCATAATTTGTATTATGTTATATCGGAAGAATGGAATATCAGGGCTTTGCAAGCGGTACTTTTGTCGAATATCGCAAAGCTCTTTATTGGTACTTATTCCACTAAAATACGTGGGGGGTATCTCCGTTTTCAAGCACAGTATTTACGCAGGATAAGGATTCCAAAATGGGAGAATGTAGCACCCGAACTACGGCAGGAACTTATTAATGCAGCCGAAGGACGAGATATAGATAAATGTAATAAAGCAGTTTTTAAATTATATGAATTAAATCGTGAAGAACAATCTGCGTTAGGAGGTAATAAGGGATAATGGCACTAGATTTAGTGGACTATGATGTTAAAGCAAGAGAGGCTGTTCAAGCCTTTTGGAGAAATAGAAATGCAGCTAGACAAAGGCAAATAGAATCCGGAAATGTTGACCAAGGAGAAAGAGCTGGGGTGACTGCAGGGAAAAACATGGATGGTTTTATAGCTTTGATACGTGATCTTATTTATGCAAATGGGTTATCCCAAGCGGAGATTCATCAGAAGAAAACTGTTTTAACTCTTCCGGGTTTTTTTAGGCCAACGAAATTATGGGATCTCATTGTTATGTATAAAGGCGAGTTGGTTGCCGCTATAGAGTTGAAAAGCCAGGTTGGACCGTCTTTTGGGAACAACTTTAACAACCGAACAGAAGAGGCAATAGGCACTGCTCATGATTTTTGGACCGCTTATCGCGAAGGGGCCTTTGGAGATCAACCTAGACCTTTCGTAGGCTGGTTAATCCTGGTAGAGGACGCCCCGGGTTCTAGATCTGAAGTATATTGTGCCTCTCCTCATTTTCCGGTGTTTAGAGAATTTGAAAATGCATCTTATCTGAAACGTTATGATATATTATGTCGGAAATTAGTAAAAGAACAGCTTTATACCACAGCATCAGTTATCATTTCCCCGAGGGAAGCTGTGAACAGTGGCGATTATACTCAGATATCCGATATGACTAACATTAGGGCGTTTGTATCTTCCCTTGCAGGTCATATAGCTACAACAGCCGCAAGGCTTGGGTAATTGTTTTTATTGCTGCATAACTTATGGAGAGGGTATGGATCAATATTGAACAAGAATGTCTTCGCGATATTAAAGTAGATTAGGAGATTATCTAAAGCTAGAAGTAAAATTCTAAGGGGATGGTTTACCTGTTCATATCCTATTTTGATGAAAGTGGAGATGATGGATTCCCTAAGTATTCATCGCCGATTTTCTTATTGACGAGTATTTATATGCCACATGTAAAATGGAAAGAAAACTAAAATTACTTATTGAAGACCCGCTAGCAAAGGAATCAGATCAATCATATTTTTTACAGATTGTAGATGCAGTTTCCTACATAGCATATTTATACAGTATTAATGAGTTTACAACTGAAGATTGGGCTAATAGATTGAAAAAAGTATTAACAGTAGAAGATGTTTTGGCACTACTAAATATAATTAAATTTCGCCTAAACCTGAAAGCTACAACAGACGATGAGTTCGGA